>DATNKY010000645.1:0-18869 GCA_035603155.1 Solirubrobacteraceae bacterium | reverse complement strand
CGGCATCCCGTGATGGGGTGAGACGGTGACGTTGATGATCGTTCAGCGGCCGCCGGGGCGCATCGCGAGCTCGTATGCGGACTGCGACATCGCCACGGTGCCATCGACGTTCAGACGATGAACCGCCCGCCAGCCCTTGGCGGTGATCGCCTCGGCGGGAGCGAAGTACTGGCCGCCCGCGTTGTTGAGCAACACGTCGAGCCGGCCGTGGCGCTCGAGTGCCGCCGTGATTATCGCCTCGGCTCCGCTCGGTTCGCGGATGTCGGCGGCGACGTACGAGCAGCCCTCCCCCACCGCCGCCGAAGCCTCGGCGAGCACGTCCGCTCGGCGGCCGGCGATGACGACCGCCGCTCCGCACCGGATCAGCTCGATCGCCGCGGCTTTCCCGAGGTTCGTTCCGCCCCCGGTGACGACGGCGACCTGGCCGCCGAGCGCCCCCGGCGCGAACACCTGCGAGGGCTCCAGCGCCTACTCCCCGAGGACCTTGATCACCAGCCGCTTGCGCCGGCCGCCGTCGAACTCGCAGTAGAAGATCTGTTGCCACGGTCCAAGGTCGAGCCGTCCCTCGGTCACGGGGACGATCACCTGGTGGTGCACGAGCAGATTCTTGAGGTGCGCATCGCCGTTGTCCTCGTCACCACGATGGTGGCGGTAATCGCCCGGATCGGGCGCAAGCTCCCGGGCGACCTCGTTGGCCGGCTCACGCCAGCTCGGCGGCGCGAGCTTGTCGAGCCACTCGATCACGTCGGCGTGAAGGCCGGGCTCGTCATCGTTGATCCAGACACCGGCGGTGATGTGCATCGCACACACGAGCGCCATGCCCTCGGCGATCCCCGCGTCCTGCACGGCCTGCGCCACGTCGTCGGTGATCCGGATGAACTCCCGGCGCCGCTCGGTTTCGAACGTCCTGTAGACGGTGTGCGAGATCACTGAGCAGGGGAGCCGGGATTCGAACCCGGATTCACGGTTTTGGAGACCGTGCGCATAACCATTAACTCACTCCCCTGTGGGGCCAGGCGATGGTACCCGTCGAAACTGCGGTCCGTCCGACGAGATTGCGAACATATGTTCGTAATCGTGCTTCGTCAACCACGTCTACAACCCAGGGCCGTCTACGGTCGCGCCCGACGCTCGCGAGGTGACCGGAATGCGGGCGGAGGGACTCGAACCCCCACGGGCTTTCGCCCACCGGCACCTAAAGCCGGCGTGTCTGACCAGATTTCACCACGCCCGCGAGCGCTCTCAACGCCGGATTCTAAGTGGGCGCGCGGCCAAGAGCCTGTGGCGCGAGGCGCTCACCGCGAGAGCAGATCACGAACCTCTCGCAGGACATCCTCGCGTTCTTCTGCGAAAGCTGCGACGCGCTGGGCATCCGATGGACCCGACCCAACTTCAAGACGGTCGCGATCTACCGCCTGGCGTCCGTCGCGCTCATGGACACGTTTATTGGCCCAAAGCTCTGAGGTTGGCGAAGCGTCGTCGAGCGGAAACCGCTCCACGGAGACGACCCCAGGAGGTATCGTGCCGCCCGTGGCCCAGGTTCGGAACATCAGGCCCGGCTACACGGTCATCCACCCCAATCGCGAGAAGGCCTCGTGCAAGGTGACGAAGCTGATCGTGGTGCTGATCCTGATCGTGTCGATCGGGCTGATGCTCGCGCTGACGTTCGGCGGCTGGAGCGAGCTCGAGGGGCTCAAGCCGGTCAACTTCGTCTGGTGCATCGTCTACGCGGTCATCGCGCTCTACATCTGGCGCTGGTCACGCGGGCTGTTGCCGATCGCTGCGGCGCTGGGGATCCTGCTGCTGATCATCGCCGTGATCGCGGGCACCGGGCTGTCCGGGACGAGCTGGTTTGATCGCGAGCACGCGGGCTTTGCGAACGCGCAGTCGCTATTTGGCGGCGCAGGCCTGAGCGACAACACGCTCGGCCTGATCACGGTGCTGCTGATCCCCGTTCAGGTGGCGCTGATCGTGGTCGCGATGATCGGGTTCGCCCAGGGGTGGAACGTCGAGCTGGAAGTGCCCGAGGACGAGGCGCGTCGGCGAGGCAGCAAGCCGATCGCAAGCGGCCCCCAGCCCGCGGCAGCCTGACCAGCCTCGCCCTGCCGACGCTCGCCAGCCCGCGGCCGCCTGACCAGCCTTGGCCTGCCGACGCTCGCCCCGGCGCCGACGGCAGCCGCCCGCGCGATCGAGTGCGGCGAGTGGGATTCGAACCCACACGTCCCGAAGGACAATGCCTTTTGAGGGCATCGTGTCTACCGTTCCACCACCGCCGCGTGGCGAGCCAAGTCTAAGAGCGGCCGAGGACGAGCGCCAGCAGCTCGTCGACCAGCGCGGCCGGGGCGGCGAGCACCCCCGCGGGGTCGTCGCCGTCCGCGGCGAGCGTGCGAAGCTCGAGTCCGGCGCGTGACGCGATCAGGTCCCCGGCGGCGTGATCCCAGAGCTTGACGCCGCGCTCGAAGTAGGCGTCGTAGCGGCCGCAGGCGCACCAGCTCAGGTCCAGGGCAGCTGACCCGGCGCGGCGGATGTCACGGACGTTAGGGAGCACACGGCTCAGTACGATCGCCTGATGGGCGCGGACGCGGGCGTCGTAGCCAAACCCGGTCGCCACCAGCGCCGTCGCGAGCTGGTCTCGATCGGAGCCCACGATCAGGTCACCGTTTAGCTGCGGCGGGCCGTGGCGCGTGGCGGAGAAGCACTCGTCGCGGACCGGGTCGAGCACCACGCCGACTAGCCCCCCGTCCGCGTCCTCACAGGCGACGCTGACGGCGAACTGGGGAACGCCGAACAGGAAGTTCGTCGTCCCGTCGAGCGGATCGATCAACCAGCGCAGCTCGCCCTCCCCCGTCTCTCCTCCCTCCTCGCCGAGGATCGCGTCATCCGGGCGGCGATCGGCGAGCACGCGTCGGATCGACGCCTCGGCCGCGAGATCGGCTTCGGACACGAGATCGGTCGGCGAGCTCTTTGCGCGGACGCCGTCCTGACCGTGGCCGAACCGCGGGCGCAGTTCGTCGGCCGCGGCGGCCGCGGCCACGCGGGCGACGTCCAGCAGCTCGAGCTCCAGGTCGGTCTGGCTCACCGCCCCTCGTTGTACACGATCGACGCCGGGCCGCAGATGGTCGGCCGGTCATCCGACGCGTGACGGCGGGAGCCGCGAACCACGATCGGCGGCGGATCGAGGCCGCTCCCTGGGATGATCCGCGGCGGATGAGCGCCACTGATACGGCCGCCGCGCTGGCGAACTTCGAGGGTCGCGGAGCCGGCACCAACGCCGAGCGCCGGGCGGCGCTATGGCTCGCCGCCGAGCTCCGATCCGCCCGGCGCGAAGCGACCGTCGAGACGTTCTGGTGCCGGCCCAACTGGGCGCTCGCCCACACGTGGCACGCCGCACTCGCGGTCGCCGGCAGCCTGTTGACGGTCGCGTCGCCCAAGGTCGGCGGGGCTGTGATCCTGGTCGCGCTCGTTTCACTTGTCATCGATGGGCTCACCGGCACCTCACTGGGGCGGCGGCTGTCCCCCGAGCACGCGAGCCAGAACGTCGTCAGCCGCGCCCCCGCTCACGCGCCCGTGACGCTCGTCGTCACCGCCAACTACGACGCCGGCCGGATGGGACTCGTGTACCGACCCGCCCTGCGCCGCTCCGCCGCTCGCCTGCACGCGCTCACCGGTGGGCGGGGGCCCGGGTGGCTGGCCTGGGTCGTGATCATGATCGTCTGGCTGCTGGCGATGGCGATTCTCCGAGACCGCGGCACCACCGGCCCTGTGCTCGACGTCGCGCAGCTGATTCCGACCGCCGCACTCGTCGTGGCGGCGGGGCTGCTGCTCGAGCTGGCCGGTTCGCCGTTCGGTCCGGGCGCCGGCGACAACGCGAGCGGCGTCGCACTCGCGATCGCGCTTGCCAGAGCGCTTGACGTCACGCCGCCGCGGCAACTCGGTGTCGAGGTCGTGCTCCAAGGCGCCGGGGACGGCGCGATGATCGGGCTCTCGCGCTACCTGCACACACGGCGCGGCGAGCTGCGCGCGGCCGGGGCGATCGTCCTCGGGATCGGCGCCTGTGGCGGCGGTCAGCGCCGGTGGTGGACGAGCGACGGTCCGCTGATACCGCTGCGTTACCTGCGGCGGCTGAGCGACCTGGCGCAGGGAGCGATCGGCCCGGGCACCGAGCTGCGAGCCGCGCCATACCGCGGGCGCGGCGTTTCGCCCGCGTTCCCCGCCCGGTTCGCCGGCCTGCCGGCGATCACGATCGGGTGCCTCGAGCGCGGCGGGCTCGTGCCGCGCTCGCACGAGCCGTCGGACGTTGCCGAGGCGCTCGACCGCGCGTCGGTCGACGGATTGGTCGAGCTCGCGCTGACGCTCGTGGACGCGATCGACGCCGACCTGGGACAGGCCGCCGTTAGCGGTACAGCAGCTTCATCCCAAACAGCTGCGTGATCGTCTCGAACCGGTAGCCGCGGCTCTTCAAGGTCTGGATCTCGTCCGGTAGCGCCGCGAGCGTCTCGGATCGATCCCCGCCGCCGTCGTGTTGGAGCACGATCGCGCCGGGATGGACGTGGCTGAGCACCCGCTGCTCGATCGCCGCGGTGCCGGGCCGCGCCCAGTCTGTGGGGTCGACATCCCACTGGATCGTCTTGAACCCGAGCGACCGCGTGACCGCGAACAGCGCAGAGCTGACGGATCCGTACGGCGCGCGGAACAGGCACGGCTGGAAGCCGTGTGTCGCGGTCTTGATCGCCGCCGCTGCGCGAATGATCTGGTCGCGCGCGAACGTGCCACCGCCGGAAACGTCGGGGTGACTCCACGTGTGGTCGCCGATCATGTCGCCGTCGGCGAGCATCCGCCGCTCGATTGCACCGCCCTCGCCGTACGTCGAGATCTGCTCGCCGATCTCGAAGAACGTTGCCGGCACCTGGTAGTGCTCGAGCACCTTCAAAAACTGCGCTGTCTGGACCCACGGCCCGTCATCGAACGTGAGCGCGACCACCTTCCCCTGGTTGCTCGGACCGCTGTTCACGAACGGGGCGCCGCTCGGCACGCAACCCACCAGCTGCGGCGCGTGCAGTTTGGCGAGCGCGGGCCGGCGCGGGAACAGGTCCTGACACACGGCGCTGCCCTTCGAAGCGGTGCACGCGGCCGCCTTCAGCGTGCTGCTCACCTGCCAGCGCGTCGCTCGCCAGCCGATCCCGATGCTGGCGGGCGTGAACGAGGCGCTCAACTGGCGCGAGCTCGACCGCTTCACGGTCGCGGAGATGAAGTGCGCGGTTCCCGCGCCCTTGCCGGTGACGGGCGCGACCTCGAGGCGAGGCGCGCCCGAGCCCGGCCGAGGTCCGGCGAGGCACACCTGCGCGCTCGCCTGGCCGCCCTTGGCATCTTCGATCACCAGGCACAACGTCCGGTTGTCATGCGCCAGGGCTCCCGGCGAGAAGGGCTGCTTGAGCTCCACCGACCACGTCAGCTGCTGGCCGTCCTGGGTGAACGTCGTGCTCGCCACCTGTAGTGGCTGGCGCGCGGGCTTGGACGCGTCCGCGTTCGGAACGGCAACGACGAGCACCGCAGCGCTCAGGATCAACAAAATGCGTGCGCGCACCCGGCGGGAACTATAGATCGAGCGGTGGACATAGACTGCCGGTCGAGTTGACGGCACCGGTCTGCATCGTCGGAGGGACTGGGGCACTCGGTTTCGGATTGGCGGTCAGGCTCGGTCTGGCCGGTGTCTCCGTGACGATCGGGTCCCGCGACGCCTGGCGTGCGCAGGAGGCCGCCGTCCGCGCCGCCGAGCGCGTGCCGGGCGGCTCGTTCGACGGTCAGCACAACGCCGACGCGGCGCGGGGCGCCGAGATCGTGATCCTCAGCGTCCCGTTTCGCTCCCAGTCCGAGACGCTCACCAATCTCAAGGGGGCGCTGGCACCCGGTCAGCTGGTCATCGACGCGACCGTGCCCCTGGCAGCTGCGGTCAGCGGCAAGGCGACCCGCACACTCGGCGTCTGGCAGGGATCAGCGGCGCAGCAGGCGCAGGAGATGGTGCCCGAGGGCGTCCGCGTCGTGTCGGCCTTTCACACCATCAGCGCCTCGCATCTGTCCGATCTCGAGCAGGCGCTCGACGAGGACGTGCTGATCTGCGGCGACAAGCGGGCCGACAAGGCGCAGGTGGCCGAGCTCGTCTCCAAGATCGAGGGGCTGCGACCCGTCGACTGCGGCCCGCTCGAGATGGCGCGGATCGTCGAGCAGATGACGGCGCTGCTGATCTCGATCAACGTCCGCAACAAGGTCCAGGCCGGCCTAAAGATCACCGGCCTTGGCCGGTGATGTGCTGACGGCGCGACGCGCGAAGCGGTCTCCGCGCAAACAGGGAGCGGAGCGCGGAGCGCGGGAGCGAAGCGATTACCTGCCCCGACCGGCCGCCCCTGTCGGATGACCGACGGCCCGGTCGTGATCCTCGCCGGTGGCACCGGCGGCGCGAAGCTGGCGCGCGGGATGCTGGACGTGGTCGACGGCGAGAACCTCGTCGTGATCGCCAACACCGGCGACGACGTCGAGATCTACGGCGCGTACGTGTCACCCGACCCGGACCTGATCACGTTCTGGCTCTGCGATCGGATCGACGACCGTGGCTGGGGACTGCGCGACGACACCTTCAACGTGATGGACGGGATGCGCGAGCTGGGAGTCGAGGTCTGGTTCTCGCTCGGGGACCGCGATCTCGCGATCGGCCTCGAGCGCACCCGCGCGCTCGACGGCGGAGCGCGATTGACCGATGCCCAGGCGGCGATCGCAGAGGCCCTCGGCGTCCGCGCACGCGTCCTGCCGATGAGCGATCGGCCGGTGCGTACGCGGGTGCTCGCCGACGATCGCTGGTGGCCGCTGCAGGAGTTCCTGATCAAGCGCCGCGGTGAGGGCGAGGTCCTCGACGTCGACTTCCGCGGTCGGGGGGCCGCGCCGCCGACGCCCGAGCTGACCACGGCGATCGCGAACGCCAGGGCGATCGTGATCGGGCCATCGAACCCGGTCATCTCAATCGGGCCGATCCTCGCGCTGAACGGCGTTCGTCAGGCGCTCCGGGCGAGCCCGGCGCCGGTCGTCGCGGTCAGCCCGATCGTCAATCAGCGGATCGTCAAGGGGCCGACGGCGGCGTTCATGCGCTGGCGGGGTCGTCCGCTGACGAGCGAGGGGATCGTGGCCGAATACGACGGGCTGCTCGACGGCCTCGTCGCCGATCAGCCCACGCCTTCGCTCCCGGTCCTGAATACCGACGTGCTGATGGATTCCACGAGCGCCCGCCGCCGGCTGGCCGAGCAGACGCTCGAGTTCGCGCTCGGCCTCGCATAAGGCAGGCGCTGCCCGTCAAGTGATGACCGACGTTCTAGCGTTGCAATCATCCAGCCGATGACTCAGCCGCTCGCGATCCTCCCGATAAAGAGCTTCGACCAGGCCAAGCAGCGCCTCAGCGAGACGCTCGACCCGGTTACGCGCCGGGTGCTGGCCGAAGCGATGTTCTCCGATGTGCTCGTCGCGCTCCGACGCAGCCAGTTGATCGAACGCGTACTGGTTGTCTCCGGTGACCACGGCGCACAGCGGATCGCGGCCGGCTACGGGGCGATGGTCCTCGAGGATCACGAGCTCGGCCACAACGAGGCGGTCGCGCTGGGGCTTGCCCGTGCGCTCGAGCTCGGCGCCGAGCGCGCGCTGCTGATCCCCGGCGACTGCCCGCTGCTCGACCCGGGTGAGCTGGACGAGCTGGTATCCCGCCCGGCGGCTCACCGATCCGTGGTCATCGTGCCCGACCGGCACGGGACTGGAACGAACGCGCTCCTGCTGACGCCGCCCGACGCGCTGGCGCCTGCGTTCGGACCCGGCAGCCGCTACCGCCACGAGGCGCTCGCCAAGCGGGTCGGGATCGAGGTGCAGACGGTCGCGGTCAGCTCGCTCGGGCTCGATGTCGACACCCCCGAGGACCTGACCGCCGTCGAGGGCGTGCTCGAGAGCAGTCGCGGCGGCGCTGCGCACACGCGTGGGATGCTGCGACAGCTCTCCCGTACGTAGGTGGGAAACGGTCGTCGTGATCACAGCCGTGGCGCTCGAGGGCCTGCCGGAATTCCACGACGGGGACGACCTTGCGGGCCTGATCGCGGGCGCGATGACGGCCGGTGGCCCTGACCCGGGCGACGTGCTGGTGCTCGCGCACAAGGCGGTCTCCAAGGCCGAGGGCCGGACCCGGAGGCTGTCATCGGTCGTGCCCGGCGAGCACGCGCTGCGGCTCGCCGCCGAGCTCAACAAGGACCCCCGTCACGTGCAGGTGGTGCTCGACGAATCGACCGAGGTCCGCCGTGCGCGCAACGGCGTGCTGATCGTGGTCACGCGGCACGGCTTCGTGTGCGCCAACGCCGGCGTCGACGCGTCCAACGCCCCTGATGACGACACCGTGATCCTGCTCCCGATCGACCCCGATCGGTCCGCCCGCGGTCTACGCGCACGTCTCGGTGAACGGTTCGGCGTCGCGCCGGCCGTCCTGATCACCGACTCGTTCGGCCGCGCGTGGCGCCATGGACAGTGCGACGTCGCGATCGGCTGCGCCGGTCTGCGGCCCTACGAAGACTGGCGCGGACGTCGTGACGCGCGGGGACGCGAGCTGCGCGCCACCTTTATCGCGGTCGCGGACGAGCTCGCCTCGGCGGCCGACCTGGCCCGCAGCAAGGACGGGATGCAACCGGCAGTGCTGGTCAGCGGCGCCGGGCGCTACGTCACCGACGAAGACGGTCCGGGCGCGCAGGCGCTCGTGCGCGGCCCCGAGCAGGATCTGTTCCACTAACCGCGAGCGAGCAGCGCGTCAGGCGACCGGTGGCGCCGACGCCGCTTCCGGCATGGGTGGCGCGCCGACCGCGTGAAACCCGCCGTCGACGTGCACGATCTCGCCCGAGATCGCCTGGGAGTAGTCCGACAGCAACCAGCAGATCGCCCGCGCGACGGGTACCGGGTCGGCGATGTCCCAGCCCAGTGGCGCCTGCGTGCGCCACAGGTCGGCGAGCTGCTCAAAGCCGGGGATCCCACGCGCCGCCACCGTCCCGAGCGGCCCCGCGGAGACCAGGTTGACCCTGATCCCCCGCGGTCCCAGATCCCGTGCCAGATACCGCGACACCGATTCAAGCGCCGCCTTGGCGACCCCCATCCAGTCATAGATCGGCCATGCGACGCTGCCGTCGAAGTCCATCCCGACGATCCCCGAACCCTCGGGCATCAGCGGTGCGAGTGCGGCGGACAGCGCCTTGAGCGAGAACGCGCTCGTCTGGAAAGCCTCGATCGCGCTGTGTGCCGGGGCGGTCATGAACTTGCCGCCGAGCGCGTCCTGCGGCGCGAACGCGATCGCGTGCAGCGCCCCATCGACCCCGCCCCACCGCTCGCGCAGCGATTCCGTCAGAGCGTCGAGGTCTTCGGGCTTGTTGACATCGAGTTCGAGCACGTCGGTCGGCTGCGGGAGCCGCTGTGCGGCCCGCTCGGTCATTCGCCGGATCCGTCCGAAGCTCGACAACACGACCTCGGCGCCCTCCTTCTGGGCCTGCTCGGCTGCGTGGTAGGCGATCGAGTCCTTGGTGATGACGCCGGTGATCAGGAGGCGCTTGCCCGCCAGGATCACTCGCCACCACCGGCCGCGAAAGCCTCGAGCGCGGACGCCAGACGATCGCGCGTCTGCGCCGGCTCGATGATCTCGTCGACGAAGCCCTCGGCGGCGGCGGTCTCGGCTCGCAGGTGCTCGTCCGCGTACACGTCGGCGAGCCGTGCCCGCTCGGCCTCGGGGTCGTCGGCCGCGCGCAGCTCGCGTCGGTTGACGATCCCGACCGCGGCGCGTGCGCTCATGATCCCGAGCTCGGCGGCGGGCCAGGCGAGCACCAGGTCCGCACCGAGGTCACGCGAGTTCATCGTGATGTACGCGCCGCCGTAGGACTTGCGCAGCACGACGGTCAGCTTCGGCACGGTGGCGGCGGCGAACGCGCGGACCAGCGAGGCGCCGTGGCGAATCACACCGGCCCGCTCCTGCATTGAGCCGGGCATGAACCCCGGCGTGTCAACGACCGCGATCAGCGGCAGGCCGAACGAGTCGCAGAAGTTCACGAACCGGGCCGCCTTCTCCGATCCCTCCGCGTCGAGCACGCCGCCGAGGTAGCGCGGCTGGTTGGCGACGATCCCGATCGGGCGGCCGTCGATTCGCGCGAACGCGGTGACCATGTTGCGCGCCCAGCGCGGCCACAGCTCCTGCAGCGAGTCGCTGTCGATCACGCCGGTGAGCGCGTCGCGGACGTCGTAGACGCTGCGGGGCGCGCTCGGGACGAACGCGCCGGGGTCCGGTGCCGCAGGGTTGCGCGGCTCGGCTCGCGGCGGCGGGTGTCCGGCCGATGACGGCAGGTAGGACAGGAGCTCGCGGACGCGGGCCGCGGCGGTCGCCTCGTCGCGTTCGACGAGGTGGCAGACACCGTTTCGGTCGTGGACGCCTGGGCCGCCCAGCCCGGCCGCGTCGATCTCCTCGCCGAGCGCCTCGCGCACGACGCCCGGTCCGGTGAGGAACATCGCCGCATCCGCGGTCATCACGATCAGATCGGTCAGCGCCGGCGAATACGCGCCGCCGCCCGCCGAGGCTCCCGAAACGACCGAGATCTGGGGGACCACGCCGGTCATCGCGACCGTCTGGCGGAAGATCCGCCCGTAGCCCGCCAGCGCGGCGGTCCCCTCCTGCATCCGGGCGCCGCCGGACTCGACGAACCCGACAACCGGCATCCGCGCGCGGCGGCCGAGCTCGAGCACGCGCACGATCGTGTCCGCGTGACGCTCGCCGAGCGAGCCGCCGAGGAACGACGCGTCCTGGGCGTAGCAGGCGATCGGGCGGCCCGCGACGGCGCCGGTCGCGCCGACCACGCCGTCCCCCGCGACGGCCCGGTCTCCCAGCCGTGAGGACCGCGCGAACGAGCGCAGCACGCGCACGGTTCCCGGATCGCACAGCGCCTCGAGCCGCTCGAGCGGATCCAGACGCTTCTGGGGTGTGGCGACAGCGGTCGCGCTCATTTCTCAGCCCCGCGTATCGCGAGCGCGACGTTGTGGCCGCCGAACGCGAACGAGTTCGAGATCGCCAGCGGCGGGTGGCCGTTGGAGGTCAGCAATGGCCTGGCCTCGCCAGGCACGTAGTCGAGGTCGAGCTCCGGGTCGGGCACCTCGTAGCCGAGCGTCGGCGCGATCACGCCCGTCAGCAGCGTCCGCACCGTGGCCACCGCCTCGACCGCGCCGGCGGCGCCGAGCAGGTGACCGATCGCCGACTTCGTCGACGAGATCGGGACGCGCTTGGCGTTGTCACCTAGCGCACGCTTCAGCGCCCGGGTCTCGGCCGCGTCGTTGAGCTGCGTCGAGGTGCCGTGCGCGTTGACGTAGTCGACGTCCGAGGACGTCGCGCCGGCATCGGCGAGCGCGAGCTCGATCGCGCGCGAGGCGGGGCCGCCGTCGGGCTCGGGAGCCGTCAAATGGAAGGCGTCCGAGGTCGAGCCGAAGCCGACGACCTCGGCCAGCACGGTCGCGCCGCGCTCGACGGCCGCATCGGCCTCCTCGAGCACGATCACCCCGGCCCCCTCGCCCATCACGAATCCGTCGCGACGGAGATCGAACGGCCGCGACTCGCCGGTGAGCGAGAGCGCCTGCATCGAGTTGAAGCACGCGAACGCGAACTCGGTCAGCGTCGCCTCGGCGCCGCCGCAGACGACCGCGTCGGCATCCCCGTATTGGATCATCCGGAGCGCCGACCCGACGGCGTGCGCACCGCTCGCGCAGGCCGACACGACGCCGTAGCTCTGGCCGCGCAGCGAGTGCTTCATCGAGACGGCAGCGGCCGCCGCATTGGGCATGTACTGCGGGATCCCGAGTGGCGACACCATCTTCGGCCCACGCTCGCGCATCACCTCAATCTGCGCCTCGATCGTCCGCTGACCACCGATCCCGGTCGCGAGCACACACCCGACGCGGAGCGGGTCATACGGCATCTCGCCGTCCCATCCAGACCCCCCGATGGCCTCATCCGACGCCACGACCGCGAGCTGCGCGAAGCGGTCCAGGCGACGCGCCTCCTTGACCGACAGGAATTCCTTGGGATCGAACTCCCGGCACGCGCCGGCGCCGTCCTCGATCCCACAGTCGCCCTGCGCCCAGCGGTCGTGCAGGGTGTTGGCGCCGATCCCAAGCGGCGTCACCGCGCCAATTCCGGTGACGACAACCCTCCGCCTGCCTGGCGGAGGTGTCATTCTCGGTCTGTCCGGCGGTGCGCTCACTAGCCGGCCCGATCCACGATCAGGTCGATCGCGTCGCCGACGGTCTTGAGGTCCTTCATGTCCTCGCCCTTGAGGACCACGCCGTAGTCGTCCTCGACCACCTGCGCGAGCTCGACGAGGTCGAGCGAGTCGATATCGAGCTCCTCGAACGTCGCGCCGCGGGTGATCTGGCTCGCTTCGGGTCCGAAGCTAGCGAGCGTCTCGATCACGCGCGTCTCCACCTGCTCCGTCGTTACAGACATCCAATTCCTCCTTTGACGTGGGGTTTCACATTCATGCGGCCAGTCCTCCATCGACGCTGAGCACGGCGCCGGTCACGTAGCTCGCCTCGTCGGAGACGAGGAAGCGGACGCACGCCGCCACCTCCTCGGGCTTCCCCGCTCGACGAGCGGGAACCAGCGACAGCAGGTCGCCGTTGAGGCCGACGGTCATGTCGGTCTCGATCACGCCCGGGGCGACGGCGTTGACGGTGATTCCGCGCCGCGCAACCTCGACCGCGGTGGTCTTCGTGAACGCGATTAAACCGGCCTTGGCGGCGGCATAGTTGGCCTGGCCCGGGTTGGCGCGCAGGCCCGACACCGAGGCGATGTTCACGATCCGCCCGGCCCGGGCACGGAGCATCGGCCGCAGCGCGCGGCGGGTGAGCCTGAAGGCCGCCGTCAGGTCGGTCTCGATCACCGAGTCCCACGCCTCGTCGCCGAGTGACGGGGTGAGGTCGTCGGCCGTGATCCCGGCGTTGTTGACGAGCACGAGCACCGGGCGCTCGAACTGCGACTCGAGCTCGGAGAACAGGTGCTCGGCGGCCGACGCCTGTGTGATGTCGGCTCCGATCGTGAGCGCCCGTCCACCGTCGCTCTCGATCGCGGCGACGACTGCCTCCGCGCCGTCACGGTCCGAGCGGTAGTTGACGCCGACGTCCCAGCCGTCGCTGGCCAGCGCGCTGGCGATCGCGGCGCCGATCCCGCGTGAGGCGCCGGTGACCAGCGCCGTCCCCCGGGCCTCGGACTCAGGCATTGACGAGCTCCACGTCGGCGAGCGTGCGTTTCGCGAGTCCTGTCAGAACGCGTCCCGGTCCGACCTCGACGAACCTGCCGGCGCCGCGTTCGTGCGCGGCGAGCATCACCTCACGCCAGCGAACCGGCATCGTCAGCGCGTCGGCGAGCTCGGCCCTGGGGTCCTCGAAGGGCGCCACCGTGACGGCCGAGATGACCGGGACCGACGGCTCGGAGAACTCGGTCCGCGCCAGCGCGGCGACGAATTCGGGGACCGCGGCGGCCATCATCGGAGAGTGAAAGGCGCCGGTCACGTCGAGTTCCATCGCGCGCAGACCCAGCTCCTTGGCGTGCGCCACCGCGGCCGGCAGCTCGGCTCGGGCGCCCGATAGCACCACCTGCTGGGGGGAGTTGTCGTTGGCCACCGTCAGCTCGTGGGCGGCGGCGATCTCGGACGCGTGCTCGGCGGCGCCGCGCCCGAGCACGGCGACCATCCCGCCGTCACCGGCGCGCAGCCCGGCCTCGTGCATCAGCCGGCCGCGCAGCGCGACGAGCCCGAGGGCGTCACGCTCGTCAAGCGCGCCGGCAGCGACCAACGCCGCGAGCTCCCCAAGCGAATGACCCGCCATCAGATCGCCCCGCGGGCGGCCAAGCGCGTGCCAACCTGCGAGGCTCGCGCAGAAGATCGCGGGCTGGGCGAAGTTGGTCCCTTCGCCGGCGCGCGGGAACGGATCCTCACCTACCATTTCGATCGCGAGATCGAGCAGTTCCGGGCGCTCGCGAAGCACGTCATCGCGCATCTCGTCGGTCTGGCTTCCCTGGCCGGGGAACAGGATTGCTGTCGATGTGCCCATCAGTCTCAACCTACGCCGCATGTACGAGGCGGATACAGCCCGTGCGAGCATTCCCCCCGTTCGGGGGGAAGACCGCGGAACGCCGCGCGCCGGCGTCTGAGGGGTTCACCGGGGCCGCAGGCGCAGCGGTAGGCTGCGGCTCGTGAGCCTCCCCGAACCAGATCCGTCGTCGGCCGCGGTCGTAACGGGGGCCTCGTCGGGAATCGGCGCCGAGATCGCGCGCGAGCTGGCCCGTCGCGGCCACGGCGTCATCCTCGTCGCACGCCGCAAGGAAAGGCTCGACGAGCTCGCCTCCGAGCTGCGCTCCACTTACGAGGTGCGCGCCGAGACGCTCGGTTGCGACTTATCAAAGACGGCCTCGCGCGACCGCCTCCCAGGGCGCATTGCCTCACTCGAGCTCGACGTCGAGGTGCTCGTCAACAACGCCGGTTTTGCCACCGGGGGGCCGTTCGCGGAGTCCGACCCGGAGCGCGAGCTCGACCAGGTCCGGGTCCTCGTCGAGACGCCGGTGGCGCTCACTTCCGCGTTCCTCCCGGCGATGGTGCAGCGCGGCCGCGGCGCGATCCTCAACGTCGCCTCGACCGCGGGGATGCAGCCGCTCCCGTACTCCGCCGGCTACTCGGCGGCCAAGGCCTACCTGCTGACGTTCTCAGAGGCGGTGCACCAGGAGGTCCGCGGCGTCGGCGTGACCGTGACCGCGCTCGCACCCGGGCCGGTCGACACCGAGTTCTGGGACCAGGCCGACTGGCACGTGACCGGAGGAAGGTCCTTCGAGCAGGCCTTCCCCTCGCAGGTCAAGCCGTCAGCGCGGGACGTCGCACGCGCCGGGGTCGCGGGGCTCGAGAGCGGCAGCCGCGTGGTGGTACCCGGTCTACCGATGCGTGTCGGGATGCTCGCCTGGCGCTACGTGCCGCACGCACTCAAGCTGCCGTTGATCGAGCAGGTCAGGCGCCAGTAGCACTAGCGGTCAGCTGAGCAGCCCGATCCGCTGCGCGCGCTGAACCGCTTCGGCCCGGTTACGCGCCTGGAGCTTGCGATACAGGGCGCTGGTGTGCTCCTTGACGGTGTGCGGAGAGAGATACAGCCGCTCGGCGATCTCGCGGTTGGTCGAGCCGTCGGCGATCAGGTCCAGCACCTCGCGCTCGCGCTCGGACAGGAGCGGCGCCGGCTGCTCGGAGGTCGGCGCGAACACCGTCATCCCGAGCCCGACCCTCCGCACCGCGCGCGCGACCTCGCGCGCCTCCCAGTCCTTTGACACGAATCCCGACGCACCGGCGGCCCGGGCCGCCGCGGGCGACATCCGCCCGGCGCCCGAGATCAGCAGCACGCGCGTCGAAGGTGATGCGCGCCGGATCGAGTCACATACGTCGGCGCCTGACTCGCCGACGAGGAACAGGTCGACCAGCGCCACGTCGGGCTTGAGCGTCGACAGCAGCGCGAGTGCCTCGGCGCCGGTCCGGGCGGCCATACAGCGCTCGACCCACGGCTGCTCGCCGAGCAGCACGCGAAAGCCCCAGTGCACGACGTCGTGGTCGTCGACCACCAGCACCCGCAGCTTGCGTTCGTCGTCGGGCTGGCTCACGAAGTCGCCCCGGCGGCCGTGCTGGCAGCATCGTCGCGGGCATGCGGAACGACCAGCCGCACGCGCCAGCGCCCGTCCTCGGGCGCGCCGAACTCCACCACGCCGCCGTGCTGGAGCGCCTCGAACGCCGCCAGACGCAACCCCATCCCGGCGCCGCGCGCGCCGGAGCCGACGCCGTCGTTGAGAATCTCGAGCGTGAACGTGTCCGCGTCGCTGCCGACTCGGACCTCGACCAGCGAGGCGGCCGCGTGCTTGGAGATGTTGCGCAGCGCTTCGGCCAACACTGACTGAGCCAGCGGCTCGATCTCAGGCGGCACCGCGATCGTCGACGGCCAGTCGATCTCGACCCGGTGGCCAGGCGCGCTCGCGACCCGCGTCAGCTCGGCGGCGAGCGTCGTCCCGGTCTCGTTCGGCATCGCCGCCAGCGGACGCTCGAGCGCGCTGCGCAGATCGCTGAGCGCCTCCTGCATCTCGACCCGGCACCGTTCGCGCTCGGCGTCGTCGAACGAGCGCTCGGCGCTCAGCGCCAGGGAGACGCCGAACAGCCGCTGCATGACGCGCTCGTGGATCTCCCGCGCGAGCTCGATCCGCTCGCCGAGCCGGGTGTTGCGCTCCTGCTGGCGCGTCGCATTGCGCGCGGTCGCCACCAGCGCCGCGGTCTTGCCGAGCGTCCAGAGCAGGTGGCGCTCGCCGTCGGTCAGCTCGAAGCGACCGCCGCCGCGGTCGGCGCAGATGACCCCGTAGGCGCGGCCGGCGGCACTGAGCGGCGTGCAGACGAGCGTCGTGATCCCGAACAGCTCGCCGTACTCGGGCGGGAGCACATCCCCGATCCGGTCCGAGACGACCACGACCGCGTCCTCGCGCAGGGCCCGCTGGGCGATCGGAGCGGCGATCAACGTCGGCGTCGGGTCGAGCTGAGCGAGCTGCTTGAACGAGGTTCCGTGCGAGCCGACCACGCGGACCCGCCGCCGGCCGGCATCGGCCATGAAGATCGCCGCACGGCGCATCGTCGTCAGACGGCAGATCGCCTCGCAGATTCGGTCATAGAATTCCGTGGGGGAGTCATCGGTGTCGAGGTCGGCGAGCAGCTCGACGAACACCTCGAGCGGCTCGACGCCAGCGAACAGCGACCGGGGGTGCTCGACGCTCACACGCTCACGCCGCTTGAGCCTCGGGCTCGTAGCGGCGGCGGATCTCATACAGCGTCGTGCGCTCCGCGGCCGGCCGGCCGGCACGGTGGGCGGCGGCGATCAGCTGCTCGGGCTCGAGCCGGACGCCGTGATAGCTGCCGGCCATGCGCGAGATCGACTCCTCCATCAGCGTCCCGCCGAGGTCGTTGACCCCCCAGCGCAGCGCTTCGGTGGCCGCGTCCAGCCCCATCTTGACCCAGCTCGCCTGCAGGTTGGTGACGGTCGTCCCGAGCGCCAACCTGAACGCGGCCGTGTGCTTGAGGTTCTCCTCGCGCGAGATCTCCTGCACGCCGTGGGTGCGGCCGAGCAGCGTGTGGAAGGGGATGAACGAGAGCGGCACGAACTCGGTGAAGCCGCCGGTACGGTCCTGCAGCTCGCGGACGACGCGCATGTGCTCGGCAAGCTCCCAGGGCTCCTCGATGTGGCCGAACATGACCGTGACCGTCGAGCGGATCCCCTCGGCGTGGGAGGCCTCGATGATCTCGACCCACCGGGAGACCGGCAGCTTGTTGGGCGAGATCCGCTCGCGGACGCCGTCATGCAGGACTTCCGCGGCCGTCCCGGGCGTCGATCCCAGCCCCGCCTCGCGAAGGCGCTCGAACACCACCCGCGGTGCCAGCCCGCTGACGTCGCACATGTGCGAGACCTCCATCGGCGAATAAGCGTGCAGGTGCAGCCCGGGGGCGAGCCGTTTGGCGAACCGCAGCCAGCCGAGGTAGTCGTCGAGGCCCCAGTCGGGATGGATGCCGGATTGGATGCAGATCTCGGTCGCGCCGGCATCGACGGCCTCCTGCACACGCCGGGCGAAGTCCTCGCGCGAGTGCTCGTAGGCGTCGGGCGAGCGCTTGGACTGCCCGAAGCCGCAGAACGCGCAACCGACGATGCAGACGTTGGAGACGTTGATGTTGCGGTTGACGACGAACGTGACCGTGTCCCCCGCGAGCCGCGCGCGCAGCTCGTCGGCGGCGCTGCGCATCTCCTCGATCACCTCCGGACGCTGCTCGGCGAAGAGCGCAGTCAGCTCATCGGGCGTCAACTCCAGGCCGGCGGCGGCGCGCGCGATCGCGCGCGGCGCGGTATCGCCGGCGATCCGCAGCTCGGCCCGCCGCCCGCTCCCGCGCCGCGGGATAAATGACCAGTAGCGGCTCTTGATCACGTCGAGGACCGGCTCGGCGATCCACTCGCGGTCGATGTACTCGGGGTACACGCACAGGCGCTCGGAGAGCGCGAAACCGTCGCTCGCCAGGCGCTTACGGACCTGCGTCGGCGATGGGAATGGGTGCTCGGGGGAAATATGGTCGCCGTTGGCGCTCAGCCCGCCGAGGTCGGTCGCGCCGGCGCGCACGAGCTCGGGCCACCAGTCAGACAAGTTGGGCGGCACCTGGATCCCGACCCCGGGAAGCAACCTGCGCGCCTCGGCGATCAGGCGCTCGAGATCCTCGATCGACACGGGGCAGGCCCACGCCGGGGCCTGCAGATCGGGACCGTGGGCGACGCCGGTGCGCCAGTATTCCCGTGCGGCGTCGCCGGCGATCTGCGCCGGCTCGCGCCCGTAGTAGCTCTGGTGCGGGACGAAGTTCTGCAGGATCACCTCCTGTAGGTGACCGTGGCGCTCGTGCAGGCGCGCGAGCGCGGCGAGCGACTCCATCCGCTCCTCCTCGGTCTCGCCGATCCCGACCAGGATCCCGCTGGTGAACGGGATCTTCAGCTCGCCGGCGGCCGCGATCGTCTCGATCCGCCGCGCCGGGTGCTTGGTCGGCGAGCCCGCGTGGACGGTCTCCATCAACCGCTCGGCGACCGACTCGAGCATCAGCCCCTGTGACGCGGTCACCTCGCGCAGCCGCATCAGATCGCCGCGATCGAGCACGCCGAGGTTCGTGTGGGGAAGCATCCCGCGCTCGAGCGCCCGCTCGCAGACCCAGACCACGTATGAGGTGAAGTTCTCGTGGCCATACTCG
>DATNKY010000285.1:0-3591 GCA_035603155.1 Solirubrobacteraceae bacterium | reverse complement strand
GACGCTCGCCAAGGAGCTGGGCGACCGCGGCTCCGGGCGCGGTGTGATCTCGGTCTGCGCCGCCGGCGGCCTCGGCGTTACGGCGATCATGGAGGCGGCGTGATGCGCGGCGCGGACTCGGGGCGCACCCGGTGACCGACCGCTACCAGCAGCTCGTCAACACGCCGGTCGGGCAGGTGCTCTCGAAGCAGATCGGACTCCCGAACCCGGCCGAGCTCGAACGCTACGCGCCTGGGCAGGAGGTGATCTCAGGCCCGGTCGCGCTCGGCGCGGCCGAGGCATCCCGTCTCGGGCCGGCGCTCGCCTCGGTGCTCGTGGCCGTCCACGCCGAGGTCATGACGCCGATGGACGAGCAGCTCCGGGCGGCCGCCGCCGATGCCCACCTGCACGCCGGGATCTGGAATCCCGAGGCCGCGACCGATCAGCAGCGGTTCAAGGCGCTCCTGTTCGACGCGACCGGGATCCGGTCAAGCGAGCAGCTGACTGAGGCGTGGGCGTTCCTGCACCCGACGATCCGCCGCGTGCTCGGATCGGGTCGCGTGATCGTGCTCGGGACGCCGCCTGAGGACTGCGAATCGCCGGCCGACGCGATCGCGCAGCGGGCCCTTGAGGGGTTCGTGCGCGCGGTCGGCAAGGAGCTTCGCCGTGGCGCGACCGCTCAGCTGCTGTACGTGCGGCCCGGCGCCGAGGACGCGCTTGACTCGACGCTGCGCTTCTTCCTCTCGCCGCGTTCGGCGTTCGTCTCGGGTCAGGTGGTGCGGATCGGTCCGTCGCGCACGCCCGACACCAGGATCGACTGGGAGCGGCCGCTGGCGGGCAAGGTTGCGCTCGTCACCGGCGCCGCGCGGGGGATCGGCGCGGCGATCGCCGAGGTCCTCGCGCGCGACGGCGCACACGTGGTCGGGCTCGACGTGCCGGCGATGAATTCCGAGCTGAGCGCCGGGATGGCGGATATCGGCGGCTCGGCGCTGGCCGCCGACATCACTGGCGTGCAGGCGCCGGCGGAGATCGCGAGCCACCTGCTCGAGCACCACGGCGGCGTCGACGTCGTCGTCCATAACGCCGGCGTGACCCGCGACAAGACGCTCGGCCGGATGACCGAGGACCTCTGGAGCACGGTGATCGACATCAACCTGATCGCCCCCCAGCGGATCGACCAGGAGCTGTTCGAGCGCGAGGCCGTGCGCGAGCACGGGCGGATCGTTTGCGTCTCGTCGATCAGCGGTATCGCGGGCAACGCCGGGCAGACCAACTACTCGACCTCGAAAGCGGGCGTGATCGGGATCGTGCAGGAGTGGGCGCCGCGACTGGCGCCGCGGAACGTGACGATCAACGCCGTCGCGCCCGGGTTCATCGAGACCCAGATGACCGCGGCGATGCCGATTCTGATCCGCGAGGCGGGGCGGCGCATGAACAGCCTCGCGCAGGGCGGACTGCCGGTCGACGTAGCCGAGACGATCGCCTGGTTCGCGAGCCCGGGCTCCGGCGGTGTGACCGCCAACATCGTCCGGGTCTGCGGCCAGGCCCTGATCGGGGCATGAGCGGGGCCGACGCTGATCGGGGCACGAGCGCGGCCCCCGAGCGAGAGCTCGAGCGCTCGCCCTCGATCGCGTCGCTGTTCCTACGCGCCGGCCTCGCGAGCGTTCCGGGTGCGACGCGGCTGCCGCTCCTCGGCGGCGGCGACGGTCAGAGCCCGACGCTGGCGCTCGACGCGGCGCAGATCGACCGCGACCGCCTCGTCAGCTACCAGAAGGTGTGCGGCTTCCCGGTCGGCGACACGGTGCCGGCCACGTTCATGCACGTGCTCGCATTTCCGCTACATCTGACGGTGCTGACCGACGGCGGCCTCCCGTTCGCCCCGATCGGACTCGTCCACATCGCCAACCGGATCGTCCAGCATCGGCCGATCAGCGCGGGCGAGCGCCTGTCGCTGCGCGTCTGGGCGACGGAACCCGAGCCACACCCACGCGGCGTGCAGTTCTCGCTGCGCTCGCAGGCGCACGTCGGCTCCGAGCTCGTCTGGGAGGAGGTCTCGACCAATCTCAGTCGCGGCAACGGCGAGCCCGATGCGCGGGCGCCGTCCGGCCCGCCGTCGAGCAGCGAGCTGCCTGCGACCGCGACCTGGCGTCTGAACGGCGACCTCGGCCGCCGTTACGCGGCGGTCTCCGAGGACTTCAATCCGATCCACATTCACGCGCTGACGGCGCGCGCGTTCGGCTTCAAGTCGGCGATCGCCCACGGGATGTGGACCAAGGCGCGCTGCCTGGCGGCGCTCGGTCCCGAGGTCCCGGGCACGTGCACGATCGAGGTCGCGTTCAAGCGCCCGATCCTGCTGCCCGCGACCGTGAGGTTCGCAGAGCTGCGCGACGGCGATCAGATCCTCTTCGGGGTCCGTGACCGCAAGCGCGATCGGTCGCATATGGACGGCGTCCTCACGGTCTAGCGGTGGTCGTCCGCCGCGCAGCAATCTCGGCTCGGCTGCGGATCGCCGACGCGCTCGACGCCGTCAGCGGACGCGGCGATGCTCTGGTGCCGCCGCGCCGCTGCATGGGCTTCGTCGGCGATTCGGACTTCAGGGCGACCGGCGAGGAGTTCCTCGGCCACTTCCACGCGCTCGCCGGGCTGAGGGCCGAAGACCGGGTGCTCGACATCGGCTGCGGGATCGGGCGGATGGCGCGCGTGCTGGTACGCGTGCTCGAACCGCCCCACGGCTCCTACGACGGCTTCGACGTGTCGCGCGACGGAATCCAGTGGTGCCAGAAGCGGTACGCGGCCACCGCGGCGCTGTTTCGATTCACGCACGTCGACCTGCACCACCCCGAGTACAACCCGCGTGGGGGCGGGGATGCGCGGCGGCTGCGCTTCCCGTATCCCGAAGCGAGCTTCGACCTCGCGATTGCGACCTCGGTCTTCACCCACCTGCTCGACGGCGCCGTCGCCAACTACCTCGCCGAGGCCGGGCGGGTACTCGCCCCCGGTGGGCGCCTGTTCTCGACCTGGATCCTGGTCGACGAGCAGCGACCGCCCGAGCCCGGCGCGCCGCCCTTGCACCAGACTGCCGGCGCGGCGCTGGTGGCCGACCCGTCGGCGCCCGAGGCGATGGTCGCCTACCCGCGGGAATGGGTCGCCGCGCGGCTCGCCGACGCTGGGCTGGCGCTGCACGTGCCGTATCAGCGAGGCTCATGGACGGGCGATCCCGGTGCGAGCTTTCAGGACCTGCTGGTCGCGACACGTCGCGTGTGACCACGCCGTTGGGCCCGGCACGACCGGCGTGAACGGGCGGCTCGTCCGGGCACGTCGCGCGTGACCAGGCGGCCTGCCCGGCCAACATCGGACCGGAGCGCGCTACTCGGCGTGCTCGTCGAACAGTGCCGCGAGGCGATCGAGCACCGCCGCAGCGGTGAGCAACTGCTCGTCGTCGAACTCCGCGAGCGCGGTTCGCCAGCGCCCTTCCCACTCCGCGCGGCGCTGGCCGACGAGCACGCGCCCGCGCCGGGTGAGCGAGACGAGCACGACGCGCTTGTCGCGCTCGGAGCGGACCCGCTCGACGAGCCCGTCAGCCTCGAGATGGTCGAGCATCTCGGTCACGGT
>DATNKY010000624.1:0-4283 GCA_035603155.1 Solirubrobacteraceae bacterium | reverse complement strand
TGTATCTCACGGACAAGCAGGACGGCGAGTTCGATGCCAGCGATGAACAGGCCGCAGCCGCGCTTGCCGGGTGGGCGGCGATCGCGATCGAGCATGCGCGGCTGATGACGGCTGCCGACGACCGCCAGCAACAGCTGGAGCGCGCGGTGCGGGGTCTGCAAGCCACGCAGGCGATCGCGGTCGCGGTCGGCGTCGAGACCGACCTCACGCGCGTCCTCGAACTGATCGCTCAGCGGGGTCGAGCGATCGTCGAGGCGCGCAGCGTGGTGATCATGCTGCAGCAGGGCGATGATCTCGAAGCTGTCGCCGCCGCTGGACACAGCCACCCCCATCTCGGGGCTCGGATCGCGATTGCCGACTCGACCTCCGGGCAGGTGATGACACGACGACGACCCGCGCGGCTCAGCGATATCGCCGACCTGCGCGTGCCGGCAGAGACGCTGGGAGTACCCGACGCACGCTCGGCACTGATCGTGCCGCTGGTCTATCGAGGCAGAGCACTGGGCGTGCTCGCCGCATTTGACCGCGAGCGGCTGGTCACCTTCAGCGAGGACGACGAGCAGATCTTGGTCTCCTTCGCCGCCAGCGCCGCAACGGCGGTCGCGACCGCGCAGACCGTTCAGACCGACCGGCTCCGCCACAGCCTCGAGGCCGCCGAGGCCGAGCGAAGGCACTGGGCAAGAGAGCTGCACGATGAGACTCTGCAGGCCCTCGGCGGCTTCAAGCTACTCGCCTCAGCCGCTCGGCGGGGCAACGACTCGATCCAGATGGCTGATGCGCTCGAACTGCTCGCCGCCGGTCTGGACGGCGAGATCGAGAACCTCCACGCGATCATCAGCGAGCTGCGCCCCGCCGCCCTGGACGACCTCGGCCTACGACCAGCCATCCAGGGGCTCGCCCAGCACCACCAAGTCGTGAACGGAATCGACGTCGACTGCCGCCTGCACCTTCCTGATCCGACCCTCAGCGACCGTCGGCTCACGCCCGAGCTCGAGACGACCGTCTACCGGCTCATCCAGGAGGCACTCACCAATGTCGCCAAGCATGCTGACGCCGCGCAGGTCACAGTGCAGGTCGACGCTGCTGATGGAACGGTCGAGATCGAAGTGACCGACGACGGCCATGGCTTCGACACCGCTCAGACAACCGCCGGATACGGACTCATGGGAATGCGCGAGCGCGCGGCCCTCGCCGACGGCACCGTCACGTTAGCCTCACAGCCCGGCCGTACGACCGTCCGCGCGACGCTGCCGGCACGCTACGCCGGCTGACCGCCTCAGCTCTCCGGCCCCGGGGTTTCGATCAGCCGGTTCTCGAGAGCAAACCGCACGAGATCGGAACGTGTGGAGAGGTCGAGCTTCTGGTGAATGTGCGCGCGATGAGCCTCGATCGTGCGCACCGACAGGAACAGCTGACTGGCGATCTCCGGGTTCGTGTGTCCCAGCGCGATCAGCCTCAGAATCTCCACCTCGCGCTCACTCAGATCACCAGGCCGCGCATCCGCCGGCGTCGCCGCCAGCCTCGCGCCCAGCTGCGGGTTCAGGTAATACTGGCCCTCGGCCGCCAGTCGGACTGCGTGGACGAGCTCCGTGTCAGCGGCATCCTTGATCACGTAGCCCAGCGCACCCGAGGTGAGCGCCTGCCTCGCGAACGCCGGGTCGCGTTGCATCGTCAGCACCACGATTTTGGTCTCTGGCGCTTCCTCGCAGATCCGTGGGATCAGCTCCAGACCGGACTCCCCGGGCATGTTGAGGTCGAGCACCAGCACATCCGGGTGATGCCCGCGGACGAAGCGCGCCGCATCCTCTGTATTCCCGGCCTCCGCCACCACCTCAAAGCCCGGCTCCGCGTTGAGCAGCATCCGCAGCCCGACGCGAACCACAGCATGATCGTCAGCCAGCACGATCCGGACATCGGGCGCGACAACAGTGGGGTCAGGCATCTCACAAAACCGTAGCGACCCGGGCAGGTGCTGACGATCCTGAGTGAGAGGCCGCGTGATTGGACAAACGGGCGTTCGCGTGAGACCCAGCCAGATCAGTCCGCAGGTTCCAACACGAACACCGGGATCTCCCGGTCAGTCTTTGTCTGGTATTCGTCGTAGTCCGGCCAGACCGCCACAGCGCGTTTCCACCACGTCGTGCGCTCCTCTCCGGAGACTTTGCGCGCGGTGTAGTCGCCCCTGGCGCCTTCGTCCTGAAGTTCAACGAGCGGATGCTCCACGAAATTGCGATACCAAGCCGGGTGCTGGGGTGCCCCACCCTTAGATGCGACCGCCGCATACACGCCGTCGTGCTCGACCCGCATAACGGGGTTCTTGCGCAGCTTGCCGGAGCTGGCGCCCAGCGACGTGATCACGACCACCGAGACGCCGCCCAGCTTCGTCCCCTTGGTCCCCCCGGAGCTTTCGTACTCCGCAACCTGGTCTCGGACAAACTTCGAAGAGCTCGGCTCATATTCGCCCTGTAGCGGCATCGTTTCTCCTTTGAGCTAGTTCACCAGAGAGGTTAGAAAGGCCGGCCCCGCTGTTCGCCCGCCGATCCACAGGCGACCGCCAATCAGCGATGGATTCCACCGCCGGCGTGGATCTAACGTGAAAACCACCAAAGGAGCCTCGTGATGGCCATCGGTACCGAGCAAGACATGACGGTTCACGCGACAGCGACCCGCGCCCAATGGGACGCCGCCCGCGCTGACCTGCTCGAACGCGAGAAGGAGCTCACTCGCCTGGGCGACGAGCTGGCCCGCGATCGCCGGGAACTGCCCTGGGTGGCGGTCAAGAAGCGGTACACGCTAGAGACCGCGGACGGGCCCAAGACGCTGGCGGACCTATTCGACGGTCGGTCGCAGCTGCTGATCTACCACTTCATGTTCGGCTCAAGCTACGAGCAAGCATGTCCGACCAACTCATCGATCGCCGACGCCGTCAATGGCCTGCTGCCGCATCTGCAGGCGCGCGACGTAACGCTGATCCTGGTCTCCGGCGCGCCAGTCGAGAAGCTCATCAGCTACCGCCAACGGATGGGCTGGGATCTGAACTGGGCCTCCAGTTACGGCAGCGATTTCGATCTCGAGCTTGGCTTCTCGAGCACCGAGGATCAGACCCGCGCATGGGTCGAATCTCCACAATCGGCCGGCCTGCCGGCAATCGCCCATCGCAACGCGCGAGCCAGCGGCACCGATCTCGTCGGCTACCTGACCGAGGGCTTCGGCTTCAACGCCTTCGCGCTCGTCGGCGAGACGGTCTATCAGACCTACTCGACCACCGGTCGCGGCGTCGAGTTCCTGATGACCTACTACGGAGTCCTCGATCGCGCGCCGATGGGCCGCAACGAAGGCGAGGCGTTCCAGATGTGGATCCAGCGCCGCGACGAATACAGCAGCGAGCAAGGACCTGGCGCGGACCACGCGGGCTACAGCGTCCAGTAATGCCCGACGTACGAGGCGATGCGGGAGGTCACGATTGGGTCAGGAGCGATCGATTCGGTTTCTCCGGCGCCGTCCAGAGCCGTGATTGTCGCGACAACGGAACTCGCAAGTGAGTGTGGTTCATAGCCGCCCTCGAGGACCGCGCCGACTGGCGCCTCGACTGCGCGGCCCAGATCGCGTACATGGCATGCGAGCTGTGCGAACGAGCGCGTGTCGAGGAGACAGTCCCCGAGCGGGTCATCGCGATGCGCGTCAAAGCCGGCGGAGATGAGTACGAGCTGCGGGTTGAACTCGAGCGCCGCTGGGATGATCACGTGTTCGAGTACCGATACCCAGACCTCCTCGTCGGAGCCTTTAGGGACGGGGGCATTGATCGTGTAGCCCAGTCCGTCACCGGATCCTGCGTCGCCGGCCGGGCCTGTGCCCGGGAACAGGCCGACCTGATGGATGCTTGCGAACAGCACGTCGGCGCGGCGGCGAAACGTCTCCGCGGTCCCGTTGCCGTGATGGACGTCCCAGTCGAGGATCAGGATCCGGTCGACGCCGAGTTCGCGGATCGCCAGCTCGGCCGCGATGGCGACGTTGTTGAACAGACAGAACCCCATCGCGCGGTCGCGTTCGGCGTGGTGGCCCGAGGGGCGGGTGGCGCAGAAACCGGTCGCGGCCTCACCGCCGGCGAGCGCTCGCGCCATTGCACACGCGCCCCCTGCCGCGTGCAGGGCGGCGCGATAGGAGCCTTCCGTTACGAACGTGTCGTCGTCGATCCGCCCGCCGCCGGCCTCGCTCAGCTGCCGGATTGAGTTGATGTGTTCGAGGCTGTGCACGAGCATTAGCTCGTTCTCGGTTGCGGCTGG
>DATNKY010000604.1:0-3622 GCA_035603155.1 Solirubrobacteraceae bacterium | reverse complement strand
GAGGGACGCCGTCGACCAGCACCGCGAGGCTGGTCGTGCGCCATACACCGTTATGCGCAGCGCCCGATGCACGGATCTTGGCGATCGGTCCGTTTCGCCTCGACGTAGCAATCGAGAGCCCGAGCGAGGACGCTTCTGGCGCCGCAGAAAACGGGGCTGCGCTGCTGCTCCATATCGGGCCTGGCCACTCTGGCACATCCCACGAGCGCGACGTCGCGGACCAGAGTTACTGGCATATGAGACCCGGTGTTCAGCCGGCGCCGTGATCGCCACCGCGTGAAGCACTCGGCGTGGGCAAGGCTCTTGGCCCAGGCTGTCGGATCGCGACCCGCCTGATCGCTTTCATCGTCGGCGGGCTCGCAACGCAACCAGTCCTCTGGCGACGGCGCGATCGCCGTCGCTCCCGAGCGCTCGCCGAACTCGGGTCGAGGGGTTGGTAACCGGGTACGCTGCGGCGATGGCCGCGCCGTTTCATGCTGCGAGCGTCGATGCGGTCGAGCTTGGGGAGCTGCTTGTGCTTCTTCATGGTGCCGACGCAGCGGTCGAGGCGATCGAGCTGACGTACCGGGTTTGGCGGCACCGCGAGCGCGCGCACGCCGCGTTCGTGGCGGATGCTGAGGAGCAGAAGCGGCGGGGTGCATCGATCACGTTGTATGGGTACGGAGAGGTGGAGCCTGAGCCGGCCGAGGTCGAGGAGACGGTGCGGATCTGGCGTGCTGGGGAGCGGGTTCGTGTCGAGCATCACGGTGGCGAGCGGGATGGCTATTACGCCGTCGCTGACGGGCCGCTGTGGTGGATGTGGGACGAGCGGAACGGTGCGCACAGCAACCGGGACGATCCGAGCGTGGGGAGTGGCGTCGGGGAGGAGCTTCAGATCATGATGAACCCGGTACCGCTGCTGAGCTCGCTGCGGTTTCAGCCGATGGGGAGCTCTGAGGTTGCTGGTAGGCCGACTCTCACCGCGCATGGGGTACCGCGGCCGCACGGCATCCGTCATGGGCGGGCGTTCGAGCTCCACGAGGTCGGCGCCGGCGCCGACCTCTACGAGTTGGAGGTCGATCGCCAGCTTGGCGTTCTGCTCGCTGTCACCGCCATTCGCGATCAGCAGCCTTTCCACCGGGTCACGACGCTCGCAGCCGCGTTCGACGAGCCGATCCCGGACGAAATCTTTCGGTTCGAGCCGCCGGCCGGAGAACGCATCCAATCGACGTGGGGTGAGGAGCGTGTTGAGCAAGTCACGCTTGTTGAGGCGCAACAACGGGCCTCGTTCACGGTGCTGATGCCCGACACCGTTCCGGCCAACTGGCAGGTGCAGTGCAGGCTCATCCGGTCCTCCGAGCGCCCACCCTCACCAATGCAGATCGGACTGAGCTACCACTCGACCGACGGACACGAAAGCGTCTCGATCAGCCAGTTCCCCGCTGGGGGATCCAATCCGTACAGAGAGCTCGGCCATGGAGAGGACTGGGAGACCGTCACGCGCGCGGGTATCGAGATGAAGACCCGACCCGCATCGTGGGGTCAGGCACAAGTAGAACTCGAGCGTGACGGCACGTTCGTGCATCTCATGTCCGACAACCTCACGCGAGACCAGGTCCTGACGATCGCGGCCGGGTTGCGACCCGCGCCCAGCACCAGCAGCGTCTAACGATCGAAGCTAGCGTTTCTCGCCGGCCATCGCTTTCGTCTCGGGAGCAGCCTCGGTGCCGGCGAGCGCTTGGGCGACGGAAGGATTGCCGGATCGGGCTCTGCCCGCCGGTGTTTCCTGACTCCGCGTTCCGAGCCTCAACATCGGCGAAGAGCAGGTCGATCGCTCCGGTTCGTCGATCGTCCTCCGTCGTCCGCCCGCAACTTGAGCTGGATGATTTGGCGGCGTGTCTCGAATTTGGATCCCGCCGGTTTGATCCGCGGGTTCGTCCGGTCGCTTGCTGACGTGGTGCAGCCCGCGACGACACCATGAATCCGAAACCGGGCGCCACATGTTCGCGACGCCAGCCCTGCAGGCCTGCATAGACCTGCGGGCTCATGCCCCCCGTTCACCGTCACATGTCCCGCGACCTACTGACTGTCGAGGCAGGGCTGCCGGTCGTCGCGACAGCCCAGCGGATGGCGGAGCGCAACGTCGGAGCGGTCCTCGTAATGGAGGATGGACAGCTCGCCGGGATCATGACCGAGCGGGACCTGATGCGCGCCTTTGCGCGTGGGCTGCGCGACGACGCGGTCGTCGGCGAATGCATGACCGTCAACCCCGAGACGATCGCGCCCGACGACACGATCGAGCACGCGGCCGTCCTGATGATCCACGGCGGCTACCGCCATCTACCCGTGGTTGACGGTCATGACCCCGTTGGCGTCCTCTCGATCCGCGACTTGGTGCAGGTCTTTCTCGAGGACACCGCCCCGCGCGGTGCGTGAGAGGACCGGTGTTCTCACCCTGCGCTGCGACCGCCTACCGCTCGCAGCGACTCCGCGTCATCCGGACGGTTGGCGATCACGCCCGGACAATTGCTCTTGCCTGACGCGCACGTCGTCTCAAGCGATTGGATTGGCGACAAATGATCATCCGGATGGCAGCGTCAGCCAGCGCCGGCCTGATTCGGCCACCAAGGGCGAGTGCGACGGGGTAGCCTTGCCGCGAGTTCGCCTGACCACAAGGGAGGAGGCGGGTAAGAAGCGTGGCATTGAATCGGGCAGACATTCGAGAGTCGATCGAACGGGCGGGTGATGAGCAGTGGGAGGCCCTCGTCCGGCACCACACAGACGTTTACCCGGCGAGCAATCCCACCCCCGGTGACGTGTGTAGGGCCGAAGCCGAGCGGCTAAACGACCTCGATTTGGGCGACAACCCCAGTCTAGAACTGGCGGAGAGCCGGGTCGAGCGGGTCTCACCCGCGGTTCGGATCACCCATGTTTTCAAGGATCGCGAGAAAGGCACCGAGTTCGAGACCGAGCCGTTCACTAACTACGAATGAGTCTTGCGCCCGCCTCATAAAGGGACACGTCGCGGAGGAGGCAGCAGCGGGAGCGCTCAGCGTTGCGCCGGCGCTTCTCCGTTTCATGCAACCGAGCGGTCGGGCGCCGGCACACGGACGAGTCCTGCCCCGATCAGCAGGCGTCCACCGGTGCCGCCCGTGGACGAGTGCTTGCTCAGCCTGACGTCGCCCAACTTACGATCGAGTTGGCGGCGAGAGGAGGAGTCGTCAGTTGCCGGCGCCTTGGATAATTGGTCTGCCACAAGAGCACGTTCGTCAGCTCGAGCGCCGGCGCGCGAGGCAACTGACGAGACCGGAGCCCTGGCACGCGTACGGCGAGTCCCTGCGGGAGACGGGTCTGGCGTCTGGCTGTCGGGTTCGCAGGAGTTCTCTTCGCGCATGCGGTTGGGGTTTCCCGGGTTGAACGGGGCTGCGACAACGGGTAGCGTGCGCAGTGAGTGCCCGGGGAACGCTCGGTCTCTCTGTCGCGCGCTGGGGCTGTTTGATCATCAATGGATGTGCCGCTCGACGCGGTTTGCGGGGTTCTGCGAAGGAGGGACTGGGATGAAGAAAAGGGGTAGGCGGCGGCTATCGTGGATCGCGGCGGTGGGCTTGACGGTCGCTTTGCTTGGACCGGAAGGCGCCGCGGG
>DATNKY010000542.1:0-5255 GCA_035603155.1 Solirubrobacteraceae bacterium | reverse complement strand
GGCAGTGGGGCTCGGCGCTCGCGTTCGCATGCCGGCTGTTCGGGCTGGAGTGCGAGGTATGGATGGTCGGCTCGAGCTATGACCAGAAGCCCTACCGCCGCTCGATGATGCAGACCTGGGGAGCAACCGTGCACCGGTCTCCCTCGGAGCTGACCGAGGCTGGCCGCGCCCAGCGCGAGCACACCACCGGGTCGCTCGGGATCGCGATCTCCGAGGCGGTCGAGGTGGCAGCGCAGGCCCAGGACACGAACTACTCGCTCGGCTCGGTCCTCAACCACGTGCTGCTGCATCAGACCGTGATGGGGCAGGAGGCGCTGGCCCAGATGGAGATGGCGGGCGAGTACCCCGACACGGTCGTCGCGTGCGTCGGCGGCGGCTCGAACTTCGGCGGGCTGACGTTCCCGTTCCTGCGCAAGACGATCCGCGAGGGCGCGCGCACGACGTTCATTGCGGCCGAGCCCGCCGCCTGCCCGACGTTGACCAAGGGCGTCTACGCCTACGACTTCGGTGACACCGCCGGGCTGACGCCGCTGATGCCGATGTACACGCTCGGCCACGACTTCGTGCCGCCGCCGACGCACGCGATCACCGTGTCGGGATACTCACCGGCCATCTCCAGCTGTGCGATCGCCTCCTGGCCGATCACCGTCTGGTGCAGCAGCACGTGGTTGAGCACCGAGCCGAGCGAGTAGTTCGTGTCGTCGTTCTGGGCGGCGACCTCGACCGCCTCGGAGATCGCGATCCCGAGCGAGCCCGTGGTGTGCGCGCTGGTCAAGGCCGGACTCGTGGAGGCGCGGGCCTACCGTCAGAACGAGACCTTCGAGGCCGCTGTCCGGTTCGCGCGCACCGAAGGGATCATCCCGGCCCCTGAGCCCGCGCACGCGATCAGGGCGGTGGTGCAAGAGGCGACGGCGGCGCGCGAAGCCGGGCAGCCGCGCGTGATCCTGTTCGGCCTCTGCGGTCACGGTCACTTCGACCTCAGCGCCTACGACGCGTTCCTGGCCGGCCAGCTCGAGGATCCCGAGTTCTCCGAGGAGGACCTGAGCGCGGCGCTCTCCAGCCTGCCCGAAGCGCCCGCGCTCGCCTGACGCCGGCTATGCGGCCGGCCGGATGTTCTGATTGACGCTGAACACGTTCTCGGGGTCGTACTGCTCCTTGACGCGCGCCAGGCGACCGTAGTTGTCACGGTAGGTGGCGCGGACGCGCTCCTGGCCCTCCTCCATCATGAAGTTGACGTAGGCGCCTCCCGCGGAATACGGATGGGTCGCGTCCCAGTAACCGACCACCCAGTCACGGATCATGCCGGCGTTGGCGGGCTCGGTGTCGACCCCGAGGATGACCTCGGCGTACTGCGCGTCGCGGAAGCTGAACGCCGTGTCGTCGGCGCCGACATCGTGCGCGGCGCCGTCGATCGGGTACATGTGCATCGTCGACTGCATCGTCGGGAGCGTCTGTCCCCATTTGAGGTGCTGCTCGGCGAGCTCGTCGGAGAGCTCGTTGAAGAAGTCGGCGCGCCAGTAATACTGAAGCCCCTTGGGGTACAGCGCGTCGAACAGGCTCTGGAGCGCCGGATGTGGCACCGGACCGACGCCGTGCAACAGGACGTCGCCGACGTCGTGGACCGGAGCGAGCAGCTGCGAGGCCTCTTCCGGGGTGCCCGCGATGCACCACATCACCGCACACACCTTGCGCATGTGAAGCTCGGCCGGGAACAGATCGACCGGTGGCACGGTCATCTCGGCAAAGAAACCTCCGAGCTCGCGCGGCTGCGCGGGCAGGAACTCGCGGTAGAAGCGCATCACCTCCGGCGTCTGCTCCACCGGCCAGAAGGTCGGCCCGGCCATCACGGTCGCGCCGAGCGGATGAGTCTGAAACTCGAACGTGGTCACGACGCCGAAGTTGCCGCCGCCGCCGCGCAGCGCCCAGAACAGATCGGGATGCTCAGTCGCGCTGGCGTGCACCTGCGAGCCGTCGGCCAGCACTACATCGGCCCCGATCAGATTGTCGATCGTGAGCCCGAAGCCGCGCGTCAAGTGGCCGATGCCGCCGCCGAGCGTGAGCCCGCCGACGCCCGTCGTCGAGATGATCCCGGACGGGGTGACGCGGCCGTGCTCGGCCGTCGCGAGGTCGACTTGGCTCCAGGTCGCGCCGCCCCCGACGCTCACCGTGTTCGAACCAGGGTCGACCGCGACGTCGGCCATCCCGCCGAGATCGATCACGATCCCGTCGTCGACGGAGCCCAGGCCACCACCGTTGTGCCCTCCCCCCCGGACCGCGACTGGCAGGCTGTGCTCGCGCCCGAAGGCGATGCAGCGTGCGACCTCCTCTGGGCTCCCGCAGCGCACGACGATCGCTGGACGCTTGTCGATCATTGCGTTGTGAACCGCTCGGGCCTCGTCGTAGCCCGAGTCCTGCGCTCCCGTGATCGCACCGTTGAAATCGGACAGCTCGCGGCGCGCGGCATCCACCAGCGATGAGGTTGCAGTCATCAGCTTCTCCCGGTCTAGTGATCTGGTGGGCCCCCATTGGCCCCAAGGACAACGTACGCCACCGCCGAGGCCGTGTCATGACCCGGACTGATCGACTGAAACGCGCCCATTGCTACCGATGGCGAGCGTTGTCATGATCAGATCTGACTATTCGCGCATGGGGAGCGCCTGTTGGATCTGAACCTACCGGGACCACTTCGACTGACGCCGTCTTTCCCGTTCGCCGGGCGATCACGCGAGCTCGCGATGCTCAGGCGGCTGATCCCCGGCGCGGAGGGCGAGGGGCTGCGATTCGCACTGATCGGAGGCGAAGCGGGATCGGGCAAGACGCGCCTCGTGCGCGAGTTCGCGAGCGAGGCCGCAGCGGGAGGGGCGCTGGTGCTCTATGGCGCGTGCGACTCGGTGGTGCGGCGCCCGTATCGACCGTTCGTCGAGGCGCTCGACCAGCTCGCGCGGTCCGCCGATCCGACGGCCCTGCGTGCCGCGCTCGGGACCGAAGGCGGTGAGCTGTCGCGGCTGCTGCCCGATCTCGGGCAGCTGGTCGGGGAGCTGGCGCCGCCGCTCGCTGCCGATCCCGACACCGAGCGCCACCGCCTCCACACGGCGGTCGGCGAGCTGCTCGCGGCCGTAGGTCGATCGGCACCGCTGGTGATGGTGATCGAGGACTGTCACTGGGCCGACACCCCGACGCTGCTGTTGCTGCGCCACTTGTCCCGCGGTGCGTCGGGGGCGCGTGCGCTGTTGGTGACGACGTTCCGCGACACCGAGGCGGAGGTGCCCGAAGCTCTGTCGGCGGCGCTCGCCGACCTACGCCGCTCCGAGGGCGTGGTCCGGATGCGCCTGGGCGGTCTGAGCTCCGACGAGGTGTCTGAGTTTGTGGAGCGGGCGGCGGGGCCGAGCCTCGGGCCGGGGATGCCCGAGGTCGCGCGCGTGCTGCGGGGGCTGACCGGTGGCAACGCTTTCCTGATGACCGAGCTGTGGCGCTCGCTGCTGGAGGCCGACCCGGTTTCGATCGCCAGCGGCGAGGGCCTTGCCGCCGCGGTCGCCAATCTCGGGAGCCCGGAGGGCGTGCGTGAGGTCGTGAGTCAGCGACTCGCGAGGCTCAGTACAGCGACGACCAGGCGGCTCGAGCTGGCAGCCGTGGCCGGACCAGAGTTCGACCTCGCGATCGTCGGACCCGAGGGCGCGACCGATCCGGACGTGCGGGTTGCGATCGAGCAGGCGATCGCGCACGGGATGATCGAGGAGGCACCATCGCAGCGGCTCGCTTACAGGTTCACGCACGAGCTCGTTCGGCGCGCCCTGTATGACCGGATGCCGACCCTGCGGCGCGCGGAACTGCACCTTCAGGTCGCCGAGGCGCTCGAGGGGGCACACGAGTCAGGAGGCGACGGAGGCCTAGCTGAGCTCGCGCACCACTTCGGGTCCGCGGCTCCCATCGACGGACCGCGACGAGCCGTCGATTACTCGCTGCTGGCCGGCCGCGCCGCACTCTCGTCGCTGGACTTCGAAGAGGCCGAGGCGCGCTTCGCCTACGCGCTCGAACTTGGGATTGACGATCCACGCCGGCGAGCACAGGCGCAGTTCGAACTCGGGACCGCCCGCTTCCGCGCCGGCCACTCCGACGGCGCGATGGACGCCTTTCGAGACGCGGCCGCGATCGCTCGCGATCTTCACGACCCAGAACTGCTCGCGACGGCGGCGGTCGGCTTCGAGGATGCGTGCTGGCGGCCGGCGCGGACGGACGCAGGGAGCGTCGAGCTCCTTGACGAGGCGTCGCTCGCGCTTGGCCCCGAGGACTCAGAGCTCCGGGTGATGCTGTTGTCGGGTCTGACCCGGGCCTACGCGATCGGCGGCGATTACCGCGCGAGCGCCGAAGCCGAAGAGCAGGCGATCGCGATGGCACGCCGGCTGGGCGACCGGCTCGGGCTCGCGACTGTGCTGATGCGGTCCTACTGGTCGCACGGCAACAGCAGCCTGACGCAGACGCTCGAGATGCTGGCCGAGGCGCGCGACATCGCCGAAGACCTCGGCGAGGCCGACCTCCAGACCGAAGCGATGGAGTGGCGAGTCGCAAGTCTGATCGCGCTTGGAGATCTTCGCGCGGCAGCCCGGGAACACGAGGAGGTGTACGCGCTCGCGGCGCGCCTGCGCCAGCCGTTCATGTTGCATGTCGCCGAGCATTACGCCTCGACGCTCGCCTTGTGCACGGGGCAATTGCCGCAAGCGGACGCGGCCGCGCAGCGCTCGCACGAGTGGAGCCGGGTGCTCACCGGGCGTCCGGCGTCAATCCATGGCATCCAGATGTTCGGCATCCGCCGCGAGCAGGGCCGGCTTGCCGAGCTGGCGGCCGCGACGAGGGCGTTCGCACAGAGCGAGCGCTCGACCAGTGCCTGGCGACCGGGCTTTGCCGCTCTGCTTGTAGAGCTCGGGATGGAAGCGGAGGCGCGCGCCGAGCTCGAACGGGTTCGCGAGGAGGGCTTCGAACGGCTTCGTTCGGGGATCTGGCTGGCCGCGCTCACATACTTGACCGACGCATGTTCGGCGGTCGGCGACGCGACGATGGCCGCGCTCGTCTACCCCGAACTGGCGCCGCTCGCGGGCGGGAACGTGGTGATCGGCCACGGCGTCGCCTGCTACGGCGCCGCCGATCGTTATCTGGGCATGCTATGCGCGACGCTCGGCGATCACGGCCGCGCAATCGAGCACTTCGAGCACGCGGTGGCATTCAATCGCCAGATGGGCGCGACGACGTGGCTCGCCCAC
>DATNKY010000383.1:0-5948 GCA_035603155.1 Solirubrobacteraceae bacterium | reverse complement strand
TCAGCCGTGACCAGCTGCGCCGGTTCGAGCAGCAGCTGCGCCGCGAGCTGGAGCGCGACCTGATCGAGCGGACCGCGAGCCTGCCGCCCAAGCGCCCGCTGACCGAGCTCGACCGCGCGCTCCCGACCGGGCCGATCCAGGACCTCGCTGCCGTGCACCGCGTCGTCGCGCAGCTCAAGCGCCGCCTCGCGACCCAGGGCCACGAGCTCAAAGGTCACCGGCGCCACGCCCATGTCGACGTGCGCCGGACGATGCGGGCGTCACTGCAGACCGGGGGCGTACCGATCGAGCTCAAGTACCGCCCGCAGCGCCCGCGGCGGCCCGAGATCTTCGTGCTCTGCGACGTGTCGACGAGCGTCACCAGCGCGAGCACCTTCTTCCTGTCGGTCCTGCACGCCCTGCACGACGCATTTCGCAAGCTGCGGTCATTCGTGTTCATCGAGCGGATCTCCGAAGTGACCGAGGTGTTCGAGCGCGAGCGCGACTTCCGCGCCGCGAGCGAGGCCGTCTCGCGCGACGCCGGCGTCGCCGACATCTCGGGCTACACCGACTACGGACGCGTCTGGACCGAGCTGCTGGCGCTGATCGAGGACGAGCTGCACCCCCGCGCGACGGTGATCGTGCTCGGTGACGCGCGGACCAACGGCCGGCCGCCGCGCGATGACGTGTTCGCGGCGATCACGGCGCGCGCCGGGCGGACCTTCTGGCTCAATCCCGAGCCGCGCCTGTACTGGAATTACGGAGACTCCGTGATCGCCGCTTACGAGCAGCACTGCACGGCGTTCGAGTGCTGGCGTACTGACCAGCTCGAGGAGTTCGTGAAGGCGTTGACCCAGCCGATCGTCGCCTGAGCTACGGCTCGTCGACGAACCGCGTCGTCTCGGAGCGCGTGTCGCCATTTGCGTCATGCAGGAGCCAGTGCGCCAGGTACTGGCCCGGCGCCAGCGCCGGCACGCTGACCCCCCGCGCCGTGTCGACGTTGGGGGCGTGGAAGACCCGACGCCGGGACGCGGCCCGAGTGATCGTCAGCGCGACCGGTACGCCAGCCGCCCCAATAGAACCGTGAGGCCCCGGCAACCCGCTCTGGGCCGACGCGATGAACGGCCCGAACAGGGTCTCGTCCTCGATCGGCGCCGTGGAGCGGATCAGCGGGACCGTGACGACCGTCTGGCCACCGCTGAAGTCGTCGGTCTGGGCGATGTCAGCGGTCGGGAGGCCCGTCGCGCTGCCGTTCGCCGGGCACACGGTCCCGTGGCCGAGAACGCCGTCGCCGACCTGATCTGAGACCGGCGGGTTGGTGAGCGGCGGTCCGTAGAAGTCACCCGGCTGGCAGCGCCCCGAGGCGATCCGGGTCTGGTCACCGGTGATGTGGACGCGCAGGTGGGCCACGTGCAGCGTCGTCAGATGTCGACCGACGGAGTTGGTCAGCGTCAACGCCTCGCCGCCGCGCAGGTGCAGGCCGGGCACGGTGATCGTGCCGCGGCTCCCAGCGCCCGCGCGGTGGCCTCCGAGCCGGTAGCGGGCGCCCGGAACGAGCCCTGTGCAGTGGACCGACTCGACGCGTAGCAACGCCGTGCACTGCGGCAGGCCGGTCGGCAGGAACTTCAGCCTCCGGTTGGGCGCGGTCGGGAGGCTGCGCGGCTCGCCGAGCGAGACCGACAGCTTGACCAGCGCCCCGTTCGGCTGCAGGAACGAGTCCGCCCGGTTGTCCTCGCTGCTCATCGTCACCCGCGTCCCGAGCCCGATCGCCGGCGTCGGGATCAGTGCCGCGCCGGCCTCGGTGCTGCACAGCTGGGCCGGCGGCTGGGTCAGCTTGGAGCCGACCCGTAGCGACAGGACGCCGGTCTGACCACAGGGGCCGAGCACGACGCCGTCGTTCCCGACCGCGAAGCCGTGGTCGAGATCGAACCAGCCGGTGTAGCCGCCCTCGGTGAACGGGTTGCCACCGTCGCCGGTCGCGATCAGGTCGGCCGAGGCGAGCGAGTTGTCGTAGATGATCACGACGCCCTCGCGGTCATCGCCGACCGCGTGCGGCGCCCCGCGCCGGGAGCGCAGCTTCACCGGTCCCCAGGCGCCGTTGGCCCGCGTCCGCGTGTGCGCCGTCGCGACGAGATCCCCGCCGCGGATCAGCCCGACGGCCACCGAGGCACGCCTGGCGGCGCCGAGGCTGCCGCTCACGAATGGGCTGAACTGGCTCAATGAAATGGTGCGCAGCGGCAGCGCCGAGTCGGTCGCGCTCGAGCTCTGGACGCAGCCGGAGGCGGCGTTTGACCACATGTCCTGGAACAGGTACTCGTGGCCGTCGATCAACTGGTTGTACGGCGATCCGTCGGCCGCGAACCCGAGCGGCGTTCCCTGCTCGCCGCCTGACTCGCATTTGTCGGCCACCTCGAGGCCGTTGGGGTCCATCCACCCGGTCCCGTAGGGGTCGGTGATCGCCTCCTCGGTCTCGTGCGCCATCGTGTCGAGCGTCGACTCGGCCTCGGGGTTGCCCTCTGGGTCAGATCCGGGCGGGGGCGTGAACTCGACCAGGGGATCGGGGATCGCCACGTACACGGTCGGACCGTGGCCGAGGTCGAACTCCGAGTGGTAGCCGGCGAACGCCGTCGTCGCGCACTGTCCCGGCGCGACGCACTCGTCGACGTCGGGCGGCAGCACGACGAACCAGATGTTGCGCAGTCCACGCCCGCGGCTGTCATTGGGGCCGATCGTGCGATCAACCTGCTGCTCGAGCTGGAGGTCGGTGACGCAGGTCGCAATGCTCGCCGGCGAGGCGCACTGTTGCTTGAGCGGTGGGTACTCGTCGCTCAGATCGGTCGAGTCGGTGGCGGGGTCATAGGTGATGTTGGTGGCGCCGGGTCCATGCCCGTCGCCGTACTGGACCAACGTCGAGAACGCGTTGCCAGCCGGGTCTTTGGAGTCGTGTGCGACGTCGACCAGGAACTGCTTGACGAGCGCCTCGTAGCCGAGCGTGCCGGGCGATGGGGGGCCGTCGAAGTGATGTCCCGGCGGGGCCCAGAAGATCGTGTGCAATGTGACGTTTCGCATCACGTCGCCACCGTGGTAGACGACGGGGTCGTTGCGGCCCGAGACGAGCTCGGGAATGCCGAGTCGCGGCATCAGGCCCATCGCGTGGCCGATTCGCGGCCTGAACGTGAACCGCTCGCTCCCCCGGGGCGGGTTGGGGAGCGGGATCGCCCAGTGCCTGGACATACTGGGGCGAGTGGCGGCGACGGCGGGTGCGGCGTTCCCGAGCGGCACCGCTGCGGCTATCAGCACCGGCGCCAGCGCCGCAATCAGCTGCAGGACCCGCTTCGGGCGCCCCATCGGACGGCACGTTATCGCAGCGGAGTGCACGCGATAGCATCTTCGGTCAGGATCTGAAAACCCAGGGGGGCTGGCGGGAACGCCGGCTGAGATAGCGCCCCTCGCACATCCGATGCGACCTGGCGCTGACCCTTCGAACCTGTGGGGTAATGCCCGCGGAGGGAGCGATACGAGTAATGATCGAGGCTCCGACACAGGAGCCTCGCGAGCTTGACGACACGCGTGGTGTGCAAGTCGAGCTCGTGAGCCGGACATTCGCGACCAAGCGCGGTCGCGTGCAGGCGCTGTCAGGGATGTCCCTGCGCGCCGCACCACGCGAGATCGTGGTGGTGGTCGGACCCAGCGGGTGCGGCAAGACGACGCTGCTCGAGCTGATCTGCGGCCTGCAGACGCCCGACGCGGGCACCGTATACAGCGCGCCGGCGGCGCTGATGCCGCAGCGCGACCTGCTGCTGCCGTGGCTCGGGACGCTCGACAATGCGGCGCTCGCGCTGCGCGCCCAGGGGATCGGCCGCGCGCAGGCGCGCGCGACGGCGGCGCCGTGGATCGAGCGCTTCGGCCTGAACGGATTCGAGGACGTCAAGCCCGCCGCGCTGTCGGGCGGGATGCGCCAGCGCGTCTCGTTTTTGCGCTCGATGCTCGCGGGAAAGCCGGTGCTGGCGCTCGACGAGCCGTTCGCGTCGCTGGACGCGATCACCCGCGCCGAGATGCAGGGCTGGCTCGGGCACGTGCTGGCGACCGAGCCGCGAACGGTTGTGCTGGTCACCCACGACGTCGAGGAGGCGGTCGTGCTCGCCGACCGCGTGGTAGTGATGTCGGCGCGCCCGGGGCGGGCCGTGGCGGAGATCGAGGTCGGGCTCGAGCGCCCCCGGCGGCGCACCGATCCCGAGCTGACGGCGCTGCGCGAGCGGGTCTACGTGGCGCTCGGGGTGCCGCAGTGAACCGTCTGCTGGGAGGCTGGCGTGCGGTGCTGGTGCTGCTCGCGCTGCTCGGCATCTGGGAGCTCTACGTCGACCTCGGCGGCGCCGACCCGCTGATCCTTCCCGCGCCTCACGCGATCGCGCAGTCGCTGTACAACGATCGCTCGCTGCTGTGGAGCAACTTCTTGGTCACCGCCGAGGAGGTGCTGCTCGGGATCGCGCTCGCGTCGGTGCTCGCGCTCGCGCTCGCGATTGCGATCCACTTCTCGAGGACGTTGCGCCGGGCGATCTACCCATTGCTGGTCGGCTCGCAGGCGATCCCGGTGCCGATCATCGCGCCGCTGCTGGTTCTGTGGCTCGGGTTCGGGATCGCGCCGAAGCTGCTGGTGATCGCGCTCGTCTCATTCTTTCCGATCGTCGTCACGACGCTCGCCGGGCTGGCCGGTGTCGACCACGACCTACTCAAGCTGATGCGCAGTTTCGACGCGCCACGCCCGCGCACGTTCTGGCACGTGGAGTTCCCATCGGCATTGCCGGGTGTCCTCACGGGCGCCAAGATCGCCGCTGCGGTCGCGGTGATCGCAGCAGTGTTCGCCGAGCTGTCGGGTTCTAACTCGGGGCTCGGCTACCTCTACCAGCAATCCGAGGCACAGCTGCTGATGCCCAGGGCGTACGCCGCGGTCCTCGTCCTGTGCGCGTTCGCGATCGTGCTGTTCTGGCTGTTGACGCTCGCCGAGCGCAGGCTCGTCCCGTGGGCGTACAAACCACTGACTGGAGACGCAACTCGATGAAACGACCCCTGCGGCTGTTGGCCGCCGCACTCGTCGCCGCCCTGCTGTTGGCCGCCTGCGGCTCCAAGCAGGACAAGCTGACCGCGGCGGGTGTACCGGCGCAATCGCTGTCGCTGATGCTCGACTGGTTCCCGAACGCCGATCACGTCGGGATCTATCGCGCGCTGTCTGAGGGGGACTTCTCCAAGGCCGGGCTCGACGTCCACGTGCAGGTGCCGTCGAACCCCGCCTCGCCGCTGCAGCTGCTCGCGGCCGGCAGGGTCGACCTGGCGATCTCCTACGAGCCGGAGCTGATGCTCGCGCGTGACAAGGGAGCGCCGCTGGTGGCGATCGCGGCGATCGTCCAGCGCCCGCTGACCTCGATAGTGTCGCTCGCCTCCAAGCACATCACCACGCCCTCGCAGCTGCGGGGCAAGACCGTCGGCGACGCCGGGATCCCCTACCAGCATGCGTACCTGCAGACGATCCTCCAGCAGGCGCACGTGCCGCCGAGCTCGGTCAAGGAGGTCAACGTCGGCTCGAACCTGGTCCCGGCGATGCTGTCGGGGCGCGTCGACGCGACGATCGGCGCCTACTGGAACTACGAGGCGATCCAGCTGCGGCAGATGGGCAAGCCGGCGAACGTGATCCACGTCGAGCACGCCGGCGTGCCCGACTACGACGAGCTGGTGGTGGTGGCGCGCGAAAACGAGATCGCCAAGCGCACCAACATCCTGCGCCGCTTCGTCCAGGCGCTCGGGCGCGGATACGAGTCGGTCCGCAGCGACCCCTTGGCGGGAGTCGACTCGCTGGTCAGCGCCAATCCGTCGCTGAGCCGCAAGCTGCAGCTCGCCAGCGTCCGCGCGACGCTGCCGTACTACTTCCCGCCCGCGGCCTCGAACCGCCCCTGGGGCTGGCAGAACCAGAAGCA
>DATNKY010000463.1:0-2563 GCA_035603155.1 Solirubrobacteraceae bacterium | reverse complement strand
GTGGCGGCGATCAGCAGGTCGATGGCTCGCGCGCCGCGCGCCGTGCGGCCGGCGCGCACCGTCTCGGCGTACACCAGGCCATAGGCGCGAGCGCAATCGACGTCAAACGGGAGCGAGTCGAAGGTTGCCTCGGCCAGTTGCAGGCGCTGCTGGCGACGCGCACGCTCGGACGTATCCCGGGTCGCGTGCGGCCCAGCGGCCAGTTCGGCGAGAGTGATCACGGCGATCGCCAATTGCTCTGGGAGCGCCTCGGCGTCGATCCGTTCTAGTCCGATCACCACCGACGTATCGATTAGCCCTCGTGTCGGGCTGCTCTCAGGCACACGGCGCCGGATCCTGGGACGCGTGGCGGTCCAGATCGGTGCGCCAGCGCTCCGGGTCCAGCGCGGCCACCGCGCGGAACGCGGCGACGGCCGCGTCGCGTTGCACGAACCGTCGCCGCCGCAGCGGCGTCAGCTCGCCGACCGGGACACCGTTGCGCGTCACGACAAAGCTCTCGCCGGCGTCGAGCGCACGCATGATCTCGCCACTCTCGTTGCGAAGCTCGCGCTGTGTCAGATCTCGAGCCACACGCCTAGCGTAGCACGTGTGCTACTCACGGACGGAAACCCCGCCAGACGGTTGGTTTCGAGCTCGGCAAGGTCCTGCGCCAGCCACGCGATCAGGTCGACATCGCGCGGTTAACTGCGCCAACTCGGTGATAGAGCGCCCCCGGCGCGACGAGTGCGCCGGGAAGGTTCCCGGCGGTCTTGCGTCTCTCAGATCCAAAGCTGCAGCCACTGCAGTAAACGACCGGGGAGCCAGGAATGACCGAAGCGAGTCTGTACGACCGGCTCGGTGGCGCATTCGCCATCGCGGCAGTGATTGACCACTTCAGCGACGCTGTTGTCCGTAACCCGATCGCCGGACAGGAATCGCAGAACCCCCAGCTCCGGGAATGGAGCACCGACGAGCTGGGCAGGCTTGCAGGTCTCAAGTTCATGCGCACCCTGTGGGTCTGCGACATCAGTGGTGGGCCCCAGCAGTACGCGGCCACGAAACCGGGCAGCACTCATCTGGGCCTCGAAGAGGCCCACCGCGCACTGAAGATCTCTCCCGCCGAGTTCGACGAAGTGGCGGCCGAACTTGGGCGGTCGCTTGACCACTTCGGCGTGCCCGAGCGCGAGAAAGGGGAGGTTATGGCTGCTTTTGGCGCACACAAGGGCGAGGTCGACGCCGGATACTCCCAGTAGCCCGGCGCTTGTCGCAGCGGGGCTCCTTTCGGTACTTCTCTTCCCGCTGGCGGCCCTGACGCTGCTGCGGACCGTGAAGCACGAGCCGCGAGATGTGCCCGACACGGCGCCGTGAGCCGTGTTCGGTGCCGGCCTCGTGCGGCGGGCTTACGGCGGGCTTGACGCGAGTCCGACTTGCTCTGTGTCTGCGAGGTGATCGACCGCCCACTGTCCGGTTTGGTCGAGTTGGATCGCGGCGTTTGCAGCGGCGCGGCCAAGCGCGTTGGCGTAGGTTGGAAACGAATAGGGGACCAGCGCGAGTTGCTCGACGGGCATCTGCGCGGCCATCGCCGTCGCCGCGAGCTGCGCGAGCTCGACCGCCCTCTCCCCCACGATGTGGCAGCCGAGGATGCTGTGCTGCTGGCGATCGACGATCAGCTTGCAGAACCCTGTCTGGCGACCGTCGATGATCGGTCGCGGGAGCGAGTCAAAACGCACCGTCGCGACGGCCACGTCGTGGTCGGCGCGGGCGGCTGCTTCGGTGAGACCGACGGACGCATACTCGGGGTCGGTGAAACTGCCGATCGGGCTCACCTGCGCCGGTAGCGTGGTCCCTGCTCCGAGTGCAGCGTTGGTGGCGGCGACCACCGCCTCGCGGATGGCCTCGTGTACGACCATCGCGCGGCCGGTGACGTCGCCCGCGGCGAAGATGTGCGGCACTGTGGTCTGAAGCTGGCTGTCGACCTCGACGTACCCGCGCCGATCGGTCTGAACGCCGGCTCGGTCGAGATTGAGCCCGGCCGTGGCTGCCACCCATCCAGCCGCGACCACAGCGAGCGTCGCGTCGACCGTGTCCGCGGCGCCGTTCGCCGAGCGAATGAGTCGTACCCCGCTCGTAGAACGCTCAAAGCGTTCGATCGTTCCGGCGTTCTCGATGATCCGAACGCCCGACGCGCGCAGGGCGGCGCCGACCGCCGCGGAGACGTCCTCGTCTTCGGTCATCAGAATGCGAGGAGCGACCTCGACAATATGGACGTCTGAGCCAAACGCGTTAAAGATCGAAGCTACCTGCACGCCGGTCGCGCCGGCTCCGACCACCAGCAGCGACGCCGGGACCGCGGACAACTGCCACGCGTCGCTGTGCGTCGCAGTTAGCTCAAAGCCCGCGACCGGAAGGCGCCGCGAGGTCCCACCCGTACAGAGGATGATCTTGTCCGCCACAAGCCGCGGCGCGTTGTCACTCTCGACCGTGTGCGGGTCGACAAACCGTGCCGTTCCGGCGCGCTCGTGGATCGCGACTCCGGCAGCCTCGATGTCGTCGCGCAGCAGCGAGTGGCGGCGCACATCCCCGG
>DATNKY010000266.1:0-9134 GCA_035603155.1 Solirubrobacteraceae bacterium | reverse complement strand
CCAGCGACATCACGTCCGTCCTCACCAACGCCGGAAAGTGCTGGTAGCAGCAGGCCTCGTCCAGGCACTGGCGTGAGCCACACGAACGAGGTTGGGGCGCTAACGCTCAGCGCCAATCGACCGACGAGGCGCCCCGGCCCTCCGCGCCGGCCTCACCGCAGCCTGAGCCCATGTCCACTTTCGTTGAGCAGAGCGAGCCCAACGCAATGGTCATCCTCAACCTGACCTGCTTCCGATCGGGACGTACCTCTACGCCGGGCGGCGCATCTGACCCGAAATGCGCGGAAACCGCGCACACGTTGGTCGGGGTGCTAGCACCTTCGCGGCTAACAGTCGGGTCGAAGCGGAAGTCCGCCGCACTTAAAGCTGACTTCTCGTTTGTCGCCGACACAGGTCTGATCGCGGCGCTGTCGCTCTCGCTAGCCGCCGGACCGAAGGAGAACTGCCGATCCGAGGCCAGGTCCAGCGCGACGCGAGCGGTGCTTTGTGAATGGAATGTCGTCGGCCTGTCAACACCTAACTGCCCCGTGCGGTAAACGAGTAGCGTGGCTCTAGATTGCTCCCCGTCGCTGTTGGGTTGGCGCGGGCTCGCGGTGCGGAGCAGAGCAACCATCGGAATGCGTCGACGATCTGGTTGGAGCAGGCGCGTCCGGCAGCGGAACGCCCGGCATGAGGCAGACACGGAGCACGAGGGTTGTCCCACCGCAGCCCCCGACCCGTGGTGGGCGGCCCTTGTTTTCAAAGACGTCCGGGTTGGCCGTGCGCATCACGGCCTGGTGTGATCAGCAAGCCGCGGTGGCTGGCCGACAGGTGTGCGGTAGTCCTTGGGTTTTGAGACGCCCCCGACTGCGGCTCCGCTTCCAGCCGCAGACGCTAGGTTGGTCGCTCGGCCTACGAACGTCGCGAGTCGTGGTCGGAGCGACAACATCCGCAGGGTCCGTCGCGCGCGGGCGCGGTCCGTGTCTGAGCGACGGCGCTGGCAGCGCGTTGGCGTGGCACCCGGTTTACGGATCGGGTTCAGCTGGCGCCGAGTGCAGCCAGCGCGTCTTGGCGGGTCTCGTACATCGGCAGTTGGCGATCGAGGGCGGTCAGCTCGAATGCGCGGCGCTGCGACCCCTTCGGACAGGCAATCGCGAGCTGGCGCCCCGTGTAGTCCAGGCGGCGGAAGGCGTTTAGCAGCAGCGCGATTCCCGAGGAGTCCACCAACGAGACGGCCTCGAGGTCGATGACGATCGCTCGCGCCGCGGAGCGCAGCGCGGCGTTGAGCTCGGGGGCGAGCTTGATGCAGAGTGCCAAATCGAGTTCGCCGCGCACCGTGACGATCGCGACGTCGCCGAGCATGCTTGTTGTCGGGTCACCTGTCGCCTCGCGCACGGTCAGAAGCTACCCCGGACACCAACGGGCTAGCGGTGCGCGCCGCACGATCGGTCGTGACCGATTGGGTCCTCACTCGTGGGGAGCGATAACCAGCAGCGTGGCGTCATCGCGCAGCGGGTCAGGCGAGGCGTTGATCACGGCGTCTTGGAGGCCGCGCACCGTCGTCGCTGCCGATCGAGGACCGAGCTCGGTGAGGATCGCGCACAGGCCATCCTCACCGATGCGTCCGCCGTCGGCGGTGCGGCGCTCGCTGACCCCATCGGAGTACAGCAACAGCCGGTCCCCAGGGCCCACCACAGCGCTCAGGACCGGGAATACCCGCTCTGAAAATCGCATGCCGAGCGGATAGGTGCGCTCGCCGTCGAGTTCGTCGACGCGCCCATCGGCGCGAAGGATCAGCGGTGTCGGGTGGCCGCAGTTGATCCAGCGCAGCCGATAACCGTTTGGATCCCAGGACCCCAGCACGGCGGTCAGGTACAGCTCCATGTGGAGCGACGAGATCGCTTCGTCGGCCAGCGACGCGGCTTCTTGCAGCCCGGCGCCGGCGCGGCGGGCGGCACGCAGAGCGCCGATCGCCAGCGAGGACACCGCCGCCGCCGAGTTGCCCTTGCCGGTCGCGTCAGCGACGACCAGCCACAAGCCGTCCGCGTTGCCGGCGTAGTCAAAGAAATCGCCGCCGACGTCATAACCGGGCAGCACGCCCCCGGCGACGTCGGCGCCGCTCACGCGCGCAAGCCGCGGCGGCAACAGATTCTGCTGAATCTCGGCGGCCGGCTGGGTGTCCTTGCGCCGACGCACAGCATGCACCGCGTCGGTGTAACCGGACGCCAGCTCCAGCGCCAAGCCGGCCTGACCCCCGAACGCCTCGAGATCAACCCGAGACCGGTCGCGAGCGAGCAGAAAGCCCATGACGCGGTCGCGGACGACCATCGGCCAAAGCGTGCACGGTCCAACGCTGTCGATCGCCAGGTCCCGCAACCGCGGCAGAGCCTCCGGAATGATCTCCGGGCCGACGCCAACCGGAGCACGAATCCGCTCGGGAAACCGGGCCGCATCGCCAGCCAAGCGCAGCGCGAACGACCCCTCCACATCCAACACATACGCTGCAACCGGACAGCCCGCCTGCGCCGAGGCGACCTCGACGATTCGTCCGGGCACCAGATGCGGCAACGACGCCCCGAGCAACTCCGCCGCATCGGGCCCTCCACTCACGATCATCCCCTAGCAACATACGCCCTCGCGCACTCAACTCGACATCTCACCACAGTCGCCGTCACCGGCTGAGCCGCCATCGCTAGCCGCCGGCGCGCTGCGCGGCGGCGGGCCGCCACGGCACCGGGCTCGGCATGCGCACACTGCCCTCCAGCGGCGCATCGTCGCCCCGTCACTGACCGGAAGCGAGCACGTGCTCACACCGCTCAAACTCATGCGACCCGCTGGCCAAGGACGTCGACGTGCTTCTGGTTCGTCGCCGAGTGGGCGGCGCGCGGGCGGCTGCCGCATCCGCGTTGACAGCGCAGAGAGCGGCAGTCGAGGCATGGGCTCGACACGGCCGCCCGCCGGGACGACGGGCGGCGAATCGTCGTGGGGCGACGGTCAGAGGGTCAGCCCGGCGGTGGCGGAGATGGTCGGCTGGCGGCGTGAACGGACGGCGTCGATGATCTCGCTGGGATCGATCCCCTGCAGGTAGGTACTGGTGGTGCCCAGATCGGTATGCCCGAGCTGGCGCTGGATGATGTTGACCGCGACCCCTTCGCGGGCGAGCTCGACGGCGTGCGCATGCCGCAGTTGATGGGGAGCGAACCGCCGCCGGACGCCGGCGTCGACCGCGAGCTGGCGCAGTTCGGCTCGCGCGGCGGTCGCGGACCATCTGCGGCCTCGGGTTGATCCGTCGATGACGCAGAACACGAGCGCAAGCACCGCCCGGAAGCGTCCCGACCTGCTGCAGGCGGCAGTCAAGGCTTCGGCAGACTGCCGCATCGTCGCCCACACGGGTCTGATTGCGGCCCTTCCGCTTTCGCGATCTGCCAGGCCGGAGCGGAAGTCAGATCGCAGGCGCCATGAAATGGCATCGCGTCGGGGGTTGCCGCCGGCGTGGCCATCTGCACCGACCGAGGCGATGCCGCACCCTGCCGGTGGCGCCGAGATCAAAGAGGCAGGCACCCGCCCGCGCCCGACTGATCGCTCCTTGGCTGATAGCACGTGACGGCCCCGATCGCGGTTCTCCAACGAAACGTCGGACCGTCGGTCGAAGACCTGCTTCCCTCGCCGCGCAGGCGCTCGGCCAGTCCCATCGCCGGTCGCGCTTCGCGCGGCAACGGGCACCTGCGACGCTGGCGACTGGCTCACAGTGATCGGAACCTTTCACCGATGAGTCCCGGTTGCTCCGGCAGTCTTCATAGCAGAAACGATCAGACGCGCAAGGGAGTGGACATGAGCAAGTTGAGACTCAGCATCACGATGTCTTTGGATGGATACGTCGCCGGCCTGGACCAAAGCGAGGAAAACCCGCTCGGCGTGGGCGGGATGGAGCTGCACCAGTGGTTCTTTCCGCTGAAGGAGTTTCGCGAGATGCATGGCGAGCACGGAGGCGAGGTCAACGCGAGCTCTGCCGTGGTGGAGGAACGCCGGACAAATATCGGCGCGACGATTATGGGTCGCAACATGTTCGGACCCGTTCGCGGACCATGGCCGGATGAGTCGTGGCGAGGCTGGTGGGGCGCGGACCCGCCCTACCACCATCCCGTGTTCGTGCTTACCCACCATCCGCGCGAGCCGCTGGAGATGGAGGGTGGAACCACCTTCTATTTCGTCGGCGACGGGATCGAGTCCGCGCTAGCGCAGGCCGAGGACGCCGCAGGAGGACAGGACGTCTGGCTCGCCGGCGGTGCGTCTGTGGTCAACCAGTACCTCGCCGCGAGATTGGTGGACGAGATCGGTATCTCGATCGCTCCCGTGATCATGGGCGCCGGCGAGCAGCTCTTCGACGGGGTCGGGCAGGGCGTCGTCAAGCTCAAGCAGATCCGCGCCGTCGATGCGCCTGGCGTCACGCACATCAAGTACGAGGTCAGGTGACCTGCTTTGGGGGCGCCGCACGGTTCCCGCCCGCGGCCCGGTTGACGCCTGCCTCGCGCGGAAAGCTCGGCCTAAGACGCGGGCCTCCGATGCACGCGTGCGCGTACGCAAAGCTCACCGTAGCGTTCATCATTCGCCTTCTCCCGGCCCGTAAATCCGAGTACCAAAGCTGAGTGTGGCCGGGTTGCCTCGGCTTCTGCAAAGTCGCCGCCCGGGCTACAAGGTCGTTGCTGCTGCTTCGGTCGGCCACAGCCTCGGAGCAGCAGTCGACGAGCGCCCGGCTCCTGCCGCTGATGTGGTCACCTGTTCAGGATGCATCAATGACCGCTTGGTGTCCGGTTGTCGCGCATTGCGCGAGGCGGCTCGCGACGGGACCGTCGCCGATCGCGGCGGCCAGTGCCTGTGCGGAGCCGGCGACGAGCGGCAGGCACTGGCCTCGAGAGCGACGAGGGCGCTATCGGCGTGCGGCGTGTCGCCGGTCTGCTCGCGGCTCGCCTACGACCGGCGTGGGAGTGTCGGGCGTCGCGGGCGGACCGGGGACTGCGGCTGCCGCCTCGCGGCTGAGGAAGGTGCCGATTTCTTCGATCGTGCTCATCAACGGTGCCGGAAACATGATCGTGGAGTTCTTGTCGACTCCGATCTCGACCATTGTCTGGAGGTTGCGCAGCTGCAGCGCCAATGGATGGGCCATCATCTCATCAGAGGCCCGCCCCAGCTCACCTGCGGCGAGTGCTTCGCCTTCGGCGGCGATGATCTTTGCGCGCTTCTCGCGCTCGGCCTCGGCTTGGCGGGCCATCGCGCGCTGCATGCTGTCGGGCAACTGGATGTCCTTGAGCTCGACGACGGTGACCTTGACGCCCCATTCCTCGGTCTGGACGTCGAGGATCTCGCGGATGTTCTGGTTGATCTTGTCGGTCTCGGAGAGCGTCTCGTCGAGCGTGTGGCGCCCCACGACGGCGCGGAGGGTGGTCTGGGCGATCTGGTTGATCGCCGAGGACACGTTCTCGATCGCCAGAACTGACCGGACCGGGTCCTGGACGCGGTAATAGGCGACAGCGGAGACGTCGATGCTCACGTTGTCGCTGGTGATGATGCCCTGCGACTGGATCGGCAACGTGACGATGCGCAACGACACCCGGCGGACGCGATTGACCAGCGGGATGAGGAAGATCAAACCGGGTCCGCGCGCGTCGTCCTCGTTGACGCGGCCCAGGTGGAATACCACGGCGCGCTCGTACTGCTTGATTATGTGAAAGCCGAACATCTCCTGCCTTTCTTACCGGGGTCCCCGGCGCTGAAAGTTTTTTGGGAAAACGGACGTACGCGCCCTCGGGATTGCGCACCCGGGTTCGGCAAGCGGATCGGATCCGGGATCCGATGCACCGTCGAACGCACGCAGGTCCGGAAGGGCGCCAGAAGGCCGGCGATCGCTTCGGCGGCCGCATCGGGGTTGGACTGGAAATCTGTGATCACCGTGTCGCTTCTTCTAAGTAAGCATCGACAGTCCCAGCAACCGGCGGTGATCGAATCACGCAACGCGTAGTCCGCAGCGGGAAACCGCGTAGTCGCCGTGGTGTCGACAGGAGCGCGGTCGCGGTATCGTCGGTGTTGCATGGTCATTGAGGGGCCGGCGGAGGTGTTGCGCGGCCGGCGTGCCGAGCGCGAGGCGCTGGGTGGGCTGTTTGCAGCGGTGCGGCGTGGGCAGAGCCGGGTGTTGGTGGTGTGTGGCGAGGCGGGGGTTGGTAAGACAGCGCTGGTGGAGTCCGCGATCAGCTCGGCGTCGGGGTTCCGGGTGGTACGTGCGGTTGGTGTGGAGTCGGAGATGGAGCTTGCGTTCGCGGCGTTGCAGCAGTTGTGCGCGCCGATGCTCGATCGGCTGGACCGGCTTCCTGCGCCTCAGCAGGACGCGCTGGGGGTGGCGTTCGGGTTGCGTGTAGGGGACGCGCCGGATCGGTTTCTGGTCGGGTTGGCGGTGCTGAGCTTGCTCTCGGAGGCGGCGGCGCAGCGGCCGCTTGTGTGCATCGTTGATGATGCGCAGTCGCTTGATCTGGCGTCGGCGCAGGCGCTGGTGTTCGTCGCGCGGCGGCTGTTGGCGGAGTCGGTCGCGCTCGTGTTGGTGACGCGCGAGCCGGGTGCTGAGCTCGAGGGGTTGCCGAAGCTGGTTGTCGACGGTTTGCGTGATCGTGACGCGCGCGCTCTGTTGGGCTCGGTGTTGCCGGTTCCGTTGGATGAGCGGGTGCGGGAGCGGATCGTCGCTGAGACGCGTGGTAATCCGTTGGCCTTGTTGGAGTTGCCGCGGGGGTTGACGCCAGCTGAGCTGGCGGGCGGGTTCGGTTTGCCCGACGTCTCGGGCTTGTCGGGGCGGATCGAGGACAGCTTTCGTAGACGGCTGGAAGGCCTTCCGGTCGAGACGCAGCGGCTGTTGCTGGTCGCGGCGGCGGAGCCGGTCGGTGACCCGGTGCTGGTGTGGCGGGCATCGGGGCGGCTTGGGATCGAGGTTCAGGCAGCGGCCGACACCGACGGGTTGCTCACGATCGGCGCGCGGGTGACGTTTCGTCACCCGCTGGTCCGCTCGGCCGTGTATCGCGCGGCGTCGCCGGAGGAGCGGCAGACGGTGCATCGTGCGCTCGCGGACGCGACCGATCCCGAGGTCGATCCCGATCGCCGCGCTTGGCATCTTGCCCAGGCGACGTCTGGGTTCGATGAGGACGTCGCGGCCGAGCTTGAGCGCTCGGCGGGCCGAGCGCAAGCGCGCGGAGGGTTGGCGGCAGCGGCCGCGTTTTTGGAGCGTGCCTCCGCGCTGACGCCCGAGCCGTCGCGCAGGGCGGAACGCGCGCTCGCCGCGGCACACGCCAAGCACCTGGCCGGTGCGTTTGACGCGGCGCTCCGACTGGTTGCGATCGCAGAGTCCGGACTGCTTAACGAGCTCCAGCGCGCCCGGGTCGACCTGCTGCGCGCCCAAATTGCGTTCGCCTCGAGCCGCGGCAACGACGCGGCGCCGCTGTTGCTCAAGGCCGCCAAGCGGCTCGAACCACTCGATCAGAGGCTCGCGCGTGAGACCTATCTAGAAGCGCTCGCCGCCGTGTTCTTCCCCGGCATCCTGGCGAGCGACGAGAGTGTGCTGGAGACCGCGCGGGCCGCGAGGGCAGCGCCTGCATCGTCGCAGCCTGCGCGCGCGTCTGATCTGCTGCTGGATGGCCTGGCGCTGCTGATCACAGAGGGACACGCCGCGGGAACACCGGCGTTGAGAAGTGCGGTCAACGCCTTCCGGGGCGAGGACATCTCCCGAGGGGAAGGGCGTCGGTGGCTGTCGCTCGCGTCCCGTGTCGCGGCATTTCTGTGGGACGACGAGGCCTGGGACGTGCTGTCTGCGCGCTTCGTCCAGCTAGCGCGTGATGCCGGTGCGCTGAGCGTGCTCCCGTTGGCATTGGCGACACGGTCGGCGGTGCCTCTGTTCGCGGGGGAGTTCGCCGTGGCCTCTTCGCTGCTCGAGGAGGTGATGGCAGTCAACGAGGCGACCGGTGCCAACCTCGCGCCGTACGTCGGGCTGGCACGGGTCACTTTTCAGGGGCGCGAAGCCGAGGCCGCCCAGCGGATTGAGGCCGCCACAAGCGAGGTCGTGCGTCTGGGCGAGGGACGGGGGCTGACATTCATTCACTGGGTGACCGCTGTGCTCTATAACGGCCTGGGGCGCTACGAGGAGGCGCTCGCCGCGGCGCAGCAGGCGGGCGAGGACACCCACCCCTCCTGGTGGCGCAATTGGGGATTGGTCGAGCTGATCGAGGCGGCCGCCCGCATCGGCAAGCCCGAGCTCGCGGTCGCTCCCCTCGGCCAGCTTTCGCAGACAATCGCGGCCAGTGGCACCGACTGGGCACTCGGCATCGACGCCCGCTCCCGCGCATTGCTGACCGAAGGGGACGCCGCCGAGCCGCTCTATCGCCAGGCAATCGAGCGGCTCGCCCGCACCCGCGTCCGGGTGGAGCTCGCCCGCGCGCACCTCCTCTACGGCGAATGGCTGCGCCGCGAGCGCCGGCGACTCGACGCGCGCAAGCAGCTACGCACCGCCCACGAGCTGTTCAGCCAGTTCGGCATGGAGGCGTTCGCCGAGCGCGCCCGGGTCGAGCTCGAGGCGACCGGCGAGCACGCGCGTAAACGGACCGTCGAGACGCGCGATGACCTGACCCCCCAGGAAGCACAGATCTCGCGCCTCGCGGCCGACGGGGCCACCAACCAGGAGATCGCCGCGCAGCTGTTCATCAGCCCCAGCACCGTCGACTACCACCTCCGCAAGGCGTTCCGCAAGCTCGGCGTCAAATCGCGCCACCAACTCAGACAGCATTCGCTCCAGCCAGGCGCACGCGCGGACAGCGTGGCTCGGGGGAGCTGACCGTCGAACGCGGGCCCCGCGGGTTTCCACATCGCCGTGGGGGCGGTGCGCGGATCGCGCTTGGGGCTTGTGTTACGCGCCGGCGATGACGGCGACGCTAGTCCGAGCACCGTTGACGTCGATGACGGTTCCAAGCGCGAACGCGGGTTATTCGCTGGCGAGATAGACGCCGGTGGCGTCGGAGGCCCCGCTCGCTCCAGGGGGCCGTGCCGCGCATCATCACTTCCGGGATGCCCGTCATCGCCGTCGGGCGCGGCCGGGAACAACCCCGGCCATCCTGATCCCTTGTGACGAA
>DATNKY010000279.1:0-2720 GCA_035603155.1 Solirubrobacteraceae bacterium | reverse complement strand
CGCTGGGGAACCTGGGCGTAGACGTCTCCGAGCGCGACGATCACGCGTCCGAGCCTAGCGCCGCTCGCGCCCGCGCGTCCGACGCCGTTCAGGCGGCGCGCGCGAGGAGTCCTGCGCGGGTCTTCGCCGCCGTCACGGCGGTCGTCAGCGAAGCGATGTCGTAGGGGCCCTGGTGGCGGCGGCCGTTGATGAAGAACGTGGGCGTGCCGGAGACGCCGCTCTCGTCGGCGCTCGCGACATCTTCACTTATCCGTGACGCGTGTTCCCGCTGCCGTAGCTCCTCGCGGAAGCGTTCCACGTCCAGTCCAAGCTCGCTGGCGTAGCGACTGAGATCGCGCGGGCCGAGCTCGCTCTGGTGATCGAGCAGGATGTCGTACATCTCCCAGAACTTGCCCTGGTCCGCGGCGGCCTCGGCCGCTTCGGCCGCCAGCTGCGCGCTGGGGTGGACGTCGTTCAAGGGTAGGTGGCGCCAGACGTAGCGCACGTCGTCGCCGTGCGAAGCGAGCAGCTCGCGAATCACGCGCTCGGCCTGGCCGCAGTAAGAGCACTCGAAATCGCCGTACTCGACGAGCGTCACCGGCGCATCGTCCGGGCCGCGAATGTGGTCGCGATCGGGGTCTACCTCTTCGACCAGGTCGAGGATGTCGTCGACGGTCCGCCCGATCTGGCGTGCTCGGACGGCGCTCGGCAATCGATTGACGACCCGCGTCAAGAGCCACGCGATCGCCGGCGCAACCAGCACGGTGGCGAGCGCACCCAGCCTCGCCTCGTCGAGTCGCTCGCCCGTGAACGCGAGACTGGAGACTAGAAGCGAGACGGTGAAGCCGATCCCGGCGCACGCGCCGGCCACAACGAGCACCGGCCCGCTGATCAGAGCGCGGGGCCCGTGGAGAACCGGGCGAGACGCGATCCACGAGCCGGTGAAGACGCCGATCGGCTTGCCGACGACATACCCGATCAGGATCCCCAGCGTGATCGGGGAAGAGACGGCGTCGCTCATCAACTTGCCCGTCAGGTGGATCCCGGCGTTGGCGAGGGCGAACAACGGCACGATCACGTAGCTCGTCCAGGGGTGCAGGTCGTACTGGAGCCGTTCGTTGGGCGAGATCGCCGACTGCAGGCTCTGCTGCGCCGAGCGCGCGAGCTCGGGCGTCGGTTGCTCGCGGAAGGAGCGAGTCAACGCCGTTGCCCGTTCGAGGTCCTCGCGCGAGGGCGTGTACGCGCTGGTCGCAAGTCCGATCAACAGCCCAGAGATAACTGGGTCAATCCCGGACTTGAGCATCGCGACCCAGATCGCGACCGCGACGCCGATCGAGATCGGGCGCCGCCCGAACGGCGCGTAGCGCAACGCGATCAGTCCCGCGAACAGCACGGCCGCGATGCTCAACGCCACGAACGAGACATGATTGGTGTAGACGGTCGCGATCACCAGCAGCGCCGCGAGATCGTCGACAACGGCCAGCGTCAGCAGGAAGACACGGATGCGGGTAGCGGTCCGTGGAGTCACCAGGGCCACCGCGCCGAGCGCGAACGCGGTATCGGTCGACATCGCCGCCCCCCAGTCGTGCGCGGCGGATCCGCCGGCGTTGAAGGCCAGGAAGATCAGTACGGGCACGGTGATCCCGCCGATTGCCGCGACTACCGGAATCGCCAGACGCCGCCGCTCGCGCAGCTCGCCGAGATCGAGCTGACGCTTGGCCTCAAGACCCACGACGAGGAAGAACAACGTCATCAGTCCCTCGTTGACCCAGCTGCGAAGGTCCATGGCGATCCCCGCGCTGCCCAGACGCACAGCAAATGTCGTCGTCCACACCGATTCGTAGGAGTGCCACCACGGAGAGTTCGCCCACAGGAGAGCCGCGATCGCGGCCCCCAACATGACCAGCCCCCCACCCGTCTCAGTGCTCAGAAAGCTCCGGACAGGCGCGGCCAGGTTCCGGGCCCACGCCGTCCGTCCGTCGTAAGTGACTGCGTCTGAACCGACGCTCATCGCCACGAGCAGATTACGCCGACCAGGGGCCGAGACCGCGCCCGAAGCGCGCTGCCTCAGTCTTGGTTTTCAAACACGAAGCGATAGTGGTCGAGCAGCTCGCGCTCGAAGCAGACCCGGTTGGCGCTCACACCGGAGGTGAACGCAAGGCGGAAGTCGGCGCTGGTGAGCCAGCGGGGCAGAAGCCGGACCTTGAGCAGCGTCTTCCTGAAGCTCGGCTCCCCGATCCGTGCGTTCCAGCGGTTGATCGTTTCGATGTAGTCGAGGCGGCCGCTGACGCTCGAGACCAGCCGGAAGTGGGGCTCAGCGCACCCGATGACCTGCTCCTGACCGAACGGCAGCCAGGAGCCGGGGAACTGGCGCCCCAGCAGCGCGATGTACCACTCGTCCGATTCGCGTGGCGGGACGGCTTGGAGCGCCTCGAAGTTGATCTGCGAGGCCGGGATCATGTTGCGGCCGAAGACCATCGTCTGCAGGTAGAAGCGGCCACCCGGCGGCAGCACGCGCGAGACGCGGGCGAACAGGTCTCGGTAGACCTCCTCCTGACGTCCCTTCACGTAGTCGTCCGGGGAACAGAAATGTTCAAACGCGCCGAGGCTCGCCACGGCGTCAAACGTGCCGAAGCGCTCTCGGTCGATCTCACGTGCGTCCTCGAGATAGACCTCGAGCCCGTGCTGGCGGCAGGCCTTCAGTTGCGCCGAGGAGAGCGTCACGCCCACCCCCGCCCCGC
>DATNKY010000198.1:0-5882 GCA_035603155.1 Solirubrobacteraceae bacterium | reverse complement strand
CGCCGCCGCGGGCGACGATCACCACATCCACCTCGGGCGTGGCCGACAGCGCGCGCAGCGCGGCGGCGATCCGCAGCGCCGCGTGGCGGTCCTGGACGGGGGCGAACGCCCACACGAGCCGCCCCGCCCAGCCGCGCCGGCGCAGGCCGGCGAGCACGTCGTCGCGGGCCTTGCCCTGCTCGCCGGTCACGACCCCGATCGTCCGCGGCAGCGCCGGCAGCGCCAGTTGCTTTTGGCGCTCGAACAGACCCTCGTCATGGAGCTTTCGCCGCAGCCGCTGCAGCTGGACGAGCAGGTCTCCCTCGCCCTCGAGGCGGAGTTCGGTGACCACGAAGCTGAACGACGGCGACGACGTTGCGCTGCCCGGGTAATAATCGCAGCCGCCGCCGGCGACCACCCGCAGACCGTCGGCGAGCGGGACGCCGAGCTGATCGAAGTCGGTCCGCCACATCGAGCACGGAAGCGCGCCGTGCGCGTCGCGCAGCTCGAAGTAGACGCGCGCTCGCGCGGCGCGAAAGCCCCACACCTCGCCGACCAGCTGGATGTGCGCGAACTCCTGCAGGCGGCGCTTGAGCTGCGCGGCGTAGGAGCCGACCGGGTAGGGGCCGGGCAAGGAGCTGCGCGGGGCGCTGTTGGGGGCGGCTTGCTCCATCCAAGCCGAGGCTACACGGCGCTCAGGTCAGGCCCAGGGGGCGATCGGAGGCCGCTACGCCGCGCTCACGTCAGCGCCTGCCGGAGATCGGCCACCAGGTCGGCGGGGTCCTCGACTCCGCAGCTGAGCCGCACCAGGTCGGGTGGGACGGCGGCAGCGGAGCCCTCCACCGATTGGTGCGTCATCGCCTGCGGGACTTCGATCAGGGACTCGACGCCCCCAAGCGACTCCGCGAGCGTGAACAGGCGCGTTCTGGACGCGAGCGATACTGCCTGCGGGTGACGAAAGCTGACCATGCCGCTGAAACCGGGCCAGCGTACGTCCTGCACATCGGGCATCGAACGAAGCAGCGCGACGACCGCCTCGGCGCTGCGCGCGTGGGCCGCCATCCGTAGGTGCAGGGTGCGCAGGCCTCGGTGGACGAGGAAGCAGTCCAACGGCCCTGGAACGGCTCCGACGGCGTTCTGGACGAACCGCAGCCGTTCGTAGAGCTCCGGTCGGCCCGTGACGACCACGCCTCCGATGACGTCCGAGTGACCCCCGAGATACTTGGTCGTCGAGTGGACGACGGCATCGGCGCCGAGCTCGAGCGGCCTCTGGTTGGCGGGCGTCGCGAATGTGTTATCGACCGCTACCAGCGCGCCGCTCTTGCGCTCGATCACACCCTCGATGTCGATCACGTTGAGCAGCGGGTTGGTCGGGCTCTCGACCCAGATCAGCTGTGTACCGGATCCGACCGAGCGCTCGAGCGCTCCGAGGTCTCGCTGATCGACGAGGTCGTATCGCAGCCCCCAGCGCGCGAGCACCTTGTCGACGAGCCTGAACGTGCCGCCATACAGGTCGTCGGGCAGCACCATATGGCCGCCGCTCTCACAAGTGACCGTGATCAGCGCGTGCTCGGCCGCGAGCCCCGAGGAGAAGGCGACCGCCTGGCCGCCCTCGAGGTCGCCCAGCGCCTCCTCGAGCGCGGTCCGCGTCGGGTTGGCCGAGCGGGCGTAGTCGTAGCCCTGCCGAAATTCCCCGGGCGCGCCCTGGGCGTAGGTCGAGGTCTGATGGATCGCCGGGATCACCGACCCGAACGACGGATCGGGGGTCAGCCCGGCATGCACCGCCCGGGTCGCGAACGCGTCGCGCGTCGAATCCGCGTCGTTCACCGGGCGAGCGCCTCGAGCAGGTCGGTCCGGGTCACGAGCCCGGCTGCGCGACCGTCATCGGTGACGAGCAGCGCCTGCTGGTCGCCGACCAGCAGCGCGACCGCCTCGCGGACCGGGTCCTGGCTCGAGACGGCCGCGAACGGAGGCTCCATCACCTCGACGATCTGCGCGTCGAGCAGGGCGGGGTCCTCGGCCGCGTGCCTGAGCAGGCCACGCTCGCCGATCGCGCCGACGATCGTCGATGGGTCGTGGGCGCTGACGACCGGCAGCTGGGAGACGCGGTGCTGGTGCAACAGCGAGACAGCATCGCGAACCCGGAACTGTGGCTCGACCGTGACCAGCGGCGGGATCTCGCCGGCCTCGCGCTTGCGCCTCAGCACGTCCCCGACGGTCAGCTCCTCGCCGCGATCGAGGAAGCCGTACTGGCGCATCCACGCGTCGGAGTAGACCTTGGATAAGTAGGAGCGGCCGCCGTCGGGGATCATCACCACGACCACCGCCTCGGGGTCCTCGATGCCCGCGGCGACGACGAGCGCCGCGTGGACGGCGAGACCGCCTGACCCGCCCGCGAGGATCGCCTCCATCTGGGCCAGCCGGCGGGTGGTCAGAAACGCGTCACGGTCAGAGACCGTGACCCAGCGATCGACGACCGAGGGGTCGAACGTCTGCGGCCAGAAGTCCTCGCCGACGCCCTCGACCAGGTATGGCCTGACGTTCTCCTCGCCGCCGGAGTAGATCGATCCCTCCGGGTCGGCGCCGATGATCTCGAGGCTGGAATTGCGCTCGCGCAGATAGCGCGCCATGCCGGTGATCGTGCCCCCGGTGCCGACGCCGATCACGAGGTGCGTGATCCGCGATCCCAGCTGCTCCCAAAGTTCGGGCCCGGTCGACTCGTAGTGGGCCCGCGGGTTGGCCGGGTTGGCGTACTGGTTGGGCTGAAAGGCGCCCGGGATCTCCTGGGTCAGCCGATCGGCGACCCGGTAGTAGGACTGGGGCGAGTCGGGCGGCACGTCGGTCGGCGCCACGACGACCTCGGCGCCGTAGGCGCGCAACAGGTCGATCTTCTCGCGCGACATCTTGTCGGGCATCACCGCGATCACTCGGTATCCCTTCAGCAGCGCGGCGATCGCCAACCCGGTGCCGGTGTTGCCCGAGGTCGGCTCGACGATCGTGCCGCCGGGGCGCAGCTTGCCGTCGCGCTCGGCGGCGTCGATCAGCGCGATTGCGACTCGGTCCTTGATCGACCCGCCGGGGTTGAATGACTCGAGCTTCGCCACCAGCTGCGGGCGCAGCCCAGCGCCGATCCGCGACAGCCTGACCACCGGTGTCGCGCCGATCGTGTCGAGGATCGAGTCCATCAGCTGCGGACTTGCGGCCGTCCTTGACATTCACCGCGCAGTCTCGCACGCCCGACCGCGCGCGGTCGCGTGGCGCAGTGTGAACGAGCTCTGGATCCCGACCGGCTCGAACCGGAGCTTCGCGTACAGAAGCTGCGGCCAGTCGTCCGCGTCGGCGGGGACGACGATCAGGTCCGCTCCCCACTCGCGGGCGGCGCGGATCGCCGCCGACACGACGGCTTTCGCGAGTCCGCGCTCGCGGTGGCTCGGAAGCGTGCCGACCTCGTCGATCATCGCCGTTCGTCCACCGCCCACGTCGCCGTCGAGGAACAGTGTGCACATCGACTGCAGGCCGCTGTTCTCACCGGCGCCGAAGCCACGCGCGCTGGTGCCGGCCCGCATCGTGCGCTGCGCCGCGACGAGTTGGCGTACGAGCTCCGCCGAGGTCTCGGACCCGAAGTCGTACTGCTCGAAGTTCGCCTGGGTGACGATGTCGAGCTCGGCGCCTGAGAGCTCGCGCGCGCGTGGGTCGGCGATGGCGCCGGCCGGGGCGCCGCGCAGGACCATGAACACGGTCCGGCTGCGCTGCCAGCCACGGCGTTCGAGCTCGGGCCACACGCGATCTGCCAGGACCGGGTCTTCGACGCGCACGAACCGATGCCCGAGATGGCCGAGCCAGCGGTCGGCCAATGCCGTCAGCGTCGCGGCATCGAAGCGATCGCCCATCGACTCGGCGAGGACCACCATGTTGAGCGTGTAGACGTCGGGGAGCCGGCTTGAGAGCACCACCCAACCCTCGGGAATCTCGATCGCCTCCTGGCCGCCGCGCAGCACGACGCGGCGGTCGAGCTCGAGGGCGCGGGCGAGCTCATCCATCGCCGACAGGTTATGGCCGTCCGGCGCTACGCGCCCGCGCGTATCCGATCAGGCCGCGACGTCGGTGGTCACCCGGGGGTGGGCGTCCTCTTCGAGCACCCCTGGGTCGGCCGTGACGAACCACTTGCGGTTGAAGAACTTCGGGAAGAACGGCCACGAGGCGAACATCAGGATCACGCCGAGGACGAGCCCACCGATCCCGACGAAGATCGGGGTCTGGATGCCCAAAAACGGCTTTGAGTAGTTGTTTCCCGCGGTGTTGTAGTAGCTGAACGCCTTGATCCCGACGTAGCCCATCATCAGCCCGCCGACGACCGGGATCACCCCGGCCAGGAAGAAATTGCGCACGCTCTTGAACAGATCACGGCGGAAGTACACCGCGCACGCGAGGCCGGTGAACCCGTAGTAGAAGCAGACCGAGAAGCCGAGCGCCGAGATCGTGTCGCCGAGCACGTCCTGGTTCGGGTTGGCCGCGAGCAGCACCACCGTCCAGAGGATCGACAGGCCGCCCATCAGCAGCGTCGAGAAGCTCGGCGTGAGGAAGCGCGGGTGGACCCGGCCGAACGCCGACGGGATCGCCTTCCAGTGCGCCATCGACAGTGTCGTTCGCGCGGTCGGCAGGATCGTCGTCTGCGTCGAGGCCGATGCCGAGGTCAACACGGTGATGATCAGCAGCTTGTCGAGCGGCGAGCCGAACACGTTGGTGCCGAGCGCGTTGATCACGTCATCCGAGTTGCCCGCCAGGAAGTGCGGACCGTGATAGGCCTGCGCCGCCGCCGCGACGACGACGTAGATCAGCAGCAGGATCACCGTCGAGATCACCGCGGCCTTGCCCGGACCGTGATGCTTGTCGCGCGACTCCTCGTTGACGGCGACGCCCGAATCCCAGCCCCAGTAAATGAAGATCCCGAGCAGGATGCCGTCGACGAGCGCCCCCCAGCCCAGGTCGAACGGATTGAACCACGACGCCGACACGTGGATCGAGTTGGTCGGGTTGTTCGCGTAGACCTTGACGAGGGCGACAACTGCGAACAGCGCCAGCGTGAAGATCTCGATTCCCAGCAGAATCGACTGAATTCGAGCGGACAGCTCGATCCCGCGGTAGCAGATCCAGGTCATCAGCGCGATCCACACGACCGAGCCGATGATCAGCGCGAGGTTCGAGTTAGCGAGACCGTGGAGTCCGAACAGGAGAAAGGTGTAGAGGGACGCGATCGCGGCCAGCGACGCCATCACGATGATGTCCGCGAGGAAGATCGCCCACCCATTGACCCACCCGAGCTGCGGCCCGAATCCGCGTGACACCCATGCAAACGTCGTGCCGGCGTCCGGATCGGCCAGGTTCAGGAAGCGGTAGCCGATCGAGACGAACAGGATCGGGATGAACGAGACCAGCAGCACCGCCGGGGCGTGCACGCCGACGCCGGTGATCGCGACGATGAATCCGAGCGTCGCCGCGAGGCTGTACGCGGGCGCCGTCGACGCGATCGAGATGACGAGATTGGACGCGTAACCGAGCGCGTCGGCCTTTAGGCCCTTATTTCCCGGCGCGGACTCGTCGAATTCAGCCGGTGGCTCCAGCGCGGAGGTCGTGGTCTCCAAGGTTGTGAAAACTTACGGGTCGTTGAGGTTCGGCGCAACTCGGAAGTGCATGAGCCAGCACCCCTCATTTTATACGCCTTGTATAACGCTAGTGCCGATATGGTGTACGCGTTTGCCCGCGTCGGCGGCGATCAGGCCTTGACGCTCTCCTGCTCGCGCAGCCAGGCGACGGTGTCGGCGAGGCCGTCGCGGAGCGGCACCCTGGCCTCCCATCCCAGCAGCTCACGGGCCTTTTGCACCGACGGCCAGCGCCGCTGGACG
>DATNKY010000120.1:0-15654 GCA_035603155.1 Solirubrobacteraceae bacterium | reverse complement strand
GTGAATCGGATCGTGCCGCGGGCCGCGAGCCGCACGCCGTGAGCCGAGACGAGCCGAAGCTGCTTGGGCAGGTTCAACGCCAGCGCGGTCATCGGCGGCGCGCCGGCGCCGGTTGCGACGGTGAACCTCAGCGCGGGCCGGTGCTCGCCGAGGCCGCTCAATGATGCACTGACAATCCGCGTCGCGCCGCCCACCGACCAGGAGAACTTCGCTCCCGCGGTCGCCCCCTGCCGGTCGGCGGCGATCGCGGTGACGTGATACGTGCCGGTGTGACGTGCCCGACCGGTGATCTGCCCCGTGGCGCCATCGACCGAGAGGCCCGGCGGGAGCCCGATGGCGCGGAAGTGCAGTGCCGCGCCCGCGACGCCCTGCGCGTGCACGTTGACCGAGACGTTCGCGCCGAGCGCCGACTGTTGCGAGTGCGGGGCGGCCACGCGCAGTGACCCCGCGCACAGGCTGGCCGCGAGCGCGGTCGCGTTGGGGCTGCCCAGGCCTGAGGCCTCGTCATAGCCGCCGCCGGCCGCGAACCTTCCCCGGTTCGTGCCGGTGAAGTCGTTGTTGCCCGTGTGGACGTCGTTGAAGTCATCCGCATACGACGAGCTCGCCGCGCCGTACAGCGCCGGGAGGGCGTACCCGACCGGACCGGCTGAGCAGGCGCTCGACGAGTCGGCGAGCGCGATCAGCGCTGCCCAGACCGGGGCGGCGGCGCTGGTGCCGCCGATCGCCTGCCACCCCTCGGGGACGCCGAACTCGTCGCCCGACCCGTTGTAGTAGATGAGATAGCCGGTCGTCGGGTCCGCGTCGGCCGCGACGTCGGGCACCTCGCGGCAGTACCCGCCCGGGTGACCGCACTGAGCTCCGGTCACGCCGGCGCCGAGGACGTTCACCGCCGAAGCCGCGTCGCGCTGGGCCAGGGGCATCTCCCAGAGGTCGGAGATACCGCCGCCACTGGCCCCGGGCTGGGCGATGCCGTCGAGCATCGCCCCGCCGCTGTTCCAGACGCTCTCGGTCGGGCGCGGGCCGGGCGCTGTCAGCGTCGTGCCGCCGACGCCGGTCACGAACGGCTGGCTCGACGGGTCGTCGACGGCGAGCTGCGTCTGGCGGTGGCCAGGCCCGAAGGCACAGTCTTCGGAGCCGCTGTCCCCGGCCGCCGCGACGATCGTCTGGCCTTGAACGGCCGCCTGTTCGAACAGCGCGTTCTCGGCCCCGGCGTCAGCGGCGCCGAGGGCGGCTTCGCACTCGCCCCATGAGACGCTGACCACCTGGGCGCGATCCTGGTCGATGATCTCGCGGAATGTGTCGAACGGCCCGGCGCCGGGCGCCCCCGAGTTCGAATTGCGTCCCTCGTAGACGAGCACCTTGGCGCTCGGGGCGAGGCCGATCAGGTTCTCGATGTCGAGTGCCGCTTCGCCCGTCCCCGGTCCGCTCCCAACGCCGCCGTCGACGCGGACGAAGCTGATCGAGGTGTGGGTTCCGTAGCAGTCCTGGTAGGCGCCGATATCGCCGGCGCTGACCGGCTCGAGCTCGTAGATCGCGACGGTCGTGCCGGCGCCACGGTCGCCGGCGCTGTACAGACCCGAGAACCCGTACGTCGACGCGATCTGGTCGGCCGTGTGGACGCCCTGGATCGAGGCCGCCGTCTGCGCGGCGACGCAGGGCCGTGGGCCGGCGGTGGCAGCCGGTCGTGCGAGGTCCGGGCCGCGCCGAACCGACAGGTGGGCCGGCCGGGCGAGCAACGGGCGGGGAGCCGAGACCGTGTTGAGCCCGACTACCGACTGGACCGCGTGCGCGGCACTCGCGCTCAGCGCGGGCGCGGCGTTCGTCGCCACCGCGGTCCGCCTACCGGGAAGCGACAACTCGCGCAGCGAGATGTTCAGCCCGCGCTCGAGCCTCGCGGCACTCGCGAACACCGGAATCGACAGCGACCCGGGGGTCACCAGCCCGGGGCGCAGGCCCTGCGCGCGAAGGCTGCGCCTGACGGCGCGTACCTGAGCCGCGGTTGCGCCGAAGCGACGCCCGAACTGGGCCGGGGTGAGGTAGTCGTGGTAGGCGCGCGAGCCGGGGGTCGAAACCGCCTCTGCGTAAGCGGTCAACGCGGCGGGATCGCGCGGTCTGAGCGCCACCGTCACATGGAGCCGCAAGCCTGGCGCCACCGCGCCGCGCGCGACCGCTCCCGCAGGCACAGCCGGCCGTCGCCCGATCCGCATCATCTTCGCGCGTGCCCCCGATGCCGGCATCAGCATGACTATTGCCGTGAGCGCGCACGCGACGAGTACCGCTGTTCGCGTTCCACGCGCCATCGCGACTGTGAGGCTAGCGAGCCGCGCACCACCGACGGGCCAGCTGCCAGACTCGGAATCGATGCCAACCCCGAGACGACTCGTGTTCGGCGAGGTGGCGGAGATCTACGACGCCAACCGGCCGAGCTATCCCGAGCAACTGGTCGACGACGTGCTCGAGCTCGCGCAAGTCGAAGATGGCGTGCCGATCCTCGAGGTCGGGGCCGGCACCGGCAAAGCGACGGTCCTGTTCGCGGCGCGCGGCGCGAGCGTGCTCGCGATCGAGCCAAGTCCGGAGATGGCGGCGGTGGCGCGGCGAAATTGCTCCGCCTACCCCCAGGTCGAGCTGATCGAGTCCGACTTCGAGCACTGGGACCGGGCGGGGCGGGAGTTTGGGCTGCTCTACAGCGCCCAGGCCTGGCACTGGATCGACCCCGAGCGGCGCTACACGTACGCTCGCGCAGCGCTGCAACCGTCGGGACTGCTGGCCGCGTTCTGGAACCGGCCGGCGTGGGGCGAGTCATCGATCCGCGATTCCCTACGCGCCGTCTACCGGGAAGTCGTCCCCGACCTCCCGCCGGCCGGCCCGCTGCACCCCGCCAACGAAGCCCCGCTTGACCGCGAGGATTGGGATGCGGAGATCGCGGCGGTGTCCGAGTTCGACCGCCAGGAGGTCCGCCGCTACGACTGGACGATCGATTATTCGGCTGACGAGTTCGCGCGGCTGCTCGCGACTCTGTCCGAGATCCGGCTGCTCGATCCGCCGTGCCGCGACGCGTTGCTCGCGGGGGTCAGGCACGCGATCGTCGAGCACGGCGGGACGCTGACCATGCCAATGCGGACCAAGCTGTGCCTCGCGCGCGCCGTGTGAACGCGTTGGGCTAAGCGGCCCGCAGTCGCGCGAGGTGATCGTCGACTCGCCGCTGCAGCCGCTCCCGCAGCGCCGGCCATTCGTCGTCGATGATCGAGTAGTAGGCGGAGTCGCGAGGGCCTCCGTCGCGCACCACCATGTGCTTGCGGAAAATGCCCTCGAACTGGGTGCCGAGCGCCAGTAGCGCGCCGCGCGAACGCTCGTTTCGTGCGTCGGTCTTGAACTCGACCCGGCGCAACCCGGCGGGCCCGAATGCGCGATCGAGCAGCATCAGCTTGCTGTCGACGTTGATGCCCGTCGACCAGGCAGGGCGCGCGAGCCAGGTCCAGCCGATCTCGGCTCGCAGGTGCTCGAAGCGCAACTCGAGAAATCGCGTCGAACCGACCACGGCGCCGGTCCGCGCATCGAGCAGGGCGAACGGGATCTCGCGTCCCGCGCGCCCGGCCTCGAGCGTCGCCGCCAGCCACCGTCGCAGCGCGTCGGAGGAGGTCATGTCGACCGGCATCCACTGAAACATCGCCGGGTCGGTGGCGGCCTCGATCAGCCCGGGCTCGTGCTCGGCGGCGAGCGGCTCCACGATCGCGAGCCGGCCGCTCAGGCGCAGCGAGAGGTCGGCGACCGTTGGTCGCCTCGGGCCATCGTCGTCGGACGGCGCTGTCACCGCGCCGACGATACTCGCGACCGTCGTTGCCGGGCGGCCGAGGGTCGGTTCACCAATGAGCCGGGCCATCGGTCAAGATCTCACTCTCGATGGGGTTTCTCGAAGCGGTCGCGATCTTTGCTGCAGGGATCGCCGCCGGCACGATCAACACGGTTGTCGGAAGCGGGACTTTGATCACGTTTCCGGTCCTGCTCGCGTTCGGCTATCCGCCGGTGATCGCCAACGTTTCCAACACGGTCGGGCTCGTGCCGGGCTCGGCGGCCGGCGCCGTCGGCTACCGGCGGGAGCTCGTCGGCCAGCGGCGCCGTGTCATGTGGCTGGCGTCGGCGTCGGTGACCGGTGGCGTGATCGGCGCGGTGCTGCTGCTCAGCCTGCCGGCCTCGGCGTTCAAGGCGATCGTGCCCGCGTTCATAGCGGTCGCGCTCGTGCTGATCGTGATCCAGCCGCGGATCTCGACCTGGCTGGACCGCCACCGCCCCCGGACACGGACCCAGCTCGGGCCGCTCGCGACGCTCGGTGTGTTCCTCGCCGGTATCTACGGCGGCTACTTCGGCGCCGCTCAGGGGATCATGCTGCTCGCGATTCTGACGCTGTCGCTCGACGACGAGCTGCAGCGCCTGAACGCGGTCAAGGTCGTGCTGACCGGACTGGTCAACCTCGTGTCCGGGATCGTGTTCATCTTCGCCGCGCACGTCGCCTGGGCGCCCGCGGCGCTGATCGCGGGCGGCTCGCTGATCGGCGGCCTGATCGGCGCGAGCGTCGGACGGCGGCTACCGCCGCCTGTACTGCGCGCCGTGATCGTCGTCGTCGGGATCGCCGCGATCGTGCATCTGCTCGCGTGATCCGGCCGGCGCCGCGCCGGCCCGGCGGACCGCTTGCCTACCGAGTCCGGCCGCGCTTGAGCGGTTCCCGCCCAGGTGGCTGGGTCGGCGCCTCCCGCGGTTCGAGGGCCGGGATCGGGAGCGTCAGCTTCCTGCGCCTGGTGACTCGGCCCTTCTCGCCATGGTGGGATATCTCGAGTGGCTGACCTTCGATAAGTGAATAGACCGCGTTCTCGTGGTTGACGTCGACGAGCAGGCTGCGATCGCAGAACATCACGCGGAAGCGCATTCGCGTCAGAGCGCCCGGGAGCCGCGGGGCGAAGGTCAGCTTGCCGCCGTGGTCACGCATGCCGCCGAAGCCCGCCACCGCCGCGATCCATGTCCCGGCCACCGACGCGATGTGGATCCCATCACCGGTGTTGTGCTCGAGATCGTCGAGGTCCATCAGCGCCGCCTCGCCGAAGTAGTCGTAGGCGAGGTCGAGGTGACCGACCTCGGCGGCGACGACGGCCTGGGTGCACGCCGACAGTGACGAGTCGCGAACCGTGAGCGACTCGTAGTACTCGAAGTCACGCGCCTTCTCCTCGGCCGAGAATGAGTCCCCGCACGTAAACAGCGCCAGCACCAGATCGGCCTGCTTGACGACCTGCTTGCGATACAGGTCGAAGTACGGGAAGTGCAGCAGCAGCGGGTACTCCTCGGGCGCGGTCGAGCCGAAGTCCCAGCGCTTGTGGTAGGTGAAGCGCTCTGCCTGGGGGTGAATGCCCAGCGCCTCGTCGAACTCGACGACCATCGCGGTGGCGGCATCACGCCAGCTCGCGACCTCCTCGTCGTCGACGCCCAGACGTGCCGCATGGCGCGGGTGGCGCTCCGCCACGTCAGCCGCGCCGCGCAGGTTGCGCTGCGCCATCAGGTTGGTGTAGACGTTGTTGTCGACGATCGCGCTGTATTCGTCCGGGCCGGTGACGCCATCGATCCGGAAGCGTCCGACCGAGTCGTGGTGGCCCAATGACCGCCACAGCCGCGCCGTCTCGACCAGCAGTTCGAGCGCCGTCTCGCGTTCGAACTCCTCGTCCTCGGTCGCGCCCACGTAACGGATCACCGCATCGGCTATGTCGGCGTTGATGTGAAACGCGGCCGTTCCCGCCGGCCAGTAGCTCGAGCACTCCTGTCCCCGGATCGTGCGCCACGGGAACGAGGCGCCCTTGAGCCCGAGCGTCCGTGCACGGTCGCGCGCGAGGTCGAGCGTCTGCTGGCGCCAGCGCAGCGCGTCCGCCGCCGCATGCGGCGCGGTGTAGGTGAGCACCGGGAGCACGAAGCTCTCCGTGTCCCAGAACGTGTGGCCGTCGTAGCCGGGGCCAGTCAGCCCCTTGGCGGCGATTGCGCGCTGCTCGCCGCGGGCGCCGGCCTGGAGTGTGTGAAACAGGGCGAAGCGCAGCGCCTGCTGGAGCTCGGCGTCGCCTTCGAGCTCGACGTCCGAGCGCTCCCAGAAGTTGTCCAGGTATGCGCGTTGTTCGGCCAGCATGCCCTCCCAGCCGGCGTGCTTGGCGCCCTGGCCGGCCGCCGCGACCTGGTCGCGGAGCGCCGGAACCGAGCGCTCGGCCGACCAGCCGTAGGCGAGCAGCTTCAGCAGCCGCAGCGGCTTGCCCGGCTCGAGGTCGGCGGTGACCGCGAAGCGGCCGAGATCCTCGAACACCTCACAGAACGTGTCAATGTGGTTGGGACCCTCTACCAGGTGGTCCATCGCCGCGGCGATCCGCAGGCCCGACTGCTTGGTCCGATGCACGAGGATCGCCCGCGTGTCGCTCTGCGAGAACCACTCGGACTCGAGCGGGGCGGCGAGCGCCGCGGCCGCGCGCGGGTCGGCGCTCAGCCGGGGCCCGGACTCGTTTGCGACCAGCTGGGATTGGACGACGACCGGGAAGCTCTCGTCGAGCGGTTCGACGATGTACTCGATCGCGGCGATCGCACGATGGGTGAATGAGACGAACCGGGTTGAGGAGACCTTGACCCGGCGTCCGGTGGGCGAGACCCACTCGGCCGTCCGGCGCAGTACTCCGTCGCGGAGGTCGAGCACGCGCTCGTGGCTGATCAGGTTCCCGTAGCGAAGGTCGAACGGCTCGTCCTCGACCAGCAGCCGGATGAGCTTGCCGTTGGTGACGTTGACGACCGTCTGGCCATCCTCCGGATAGCCGAAGCCGGCCTCGGCGTACGGAAGCGGTCGGGTCTCATAGAAGCCGCCGAGATACGTGCCGGGGAGTCCGTACGGCTCGCCCTCGTCGAGGTTGCCTCGCAGCCCGATGTGGCCATTTGAGAGCGCGAACACCGACTCCGAGGAGGCGAGCGCGTCGAGGTGCATCTCGGTCTCCCGGATCGTCCACGGCTCTACGGGGTACGCCGGGTGGTCGATCATGTCTTCTCGAGCAGTTCGCCCAGGTCCTTGACCACGACGGTCGCGCCGTGCTCGCGCAGCGCCTGCGCCTGTCCCGTGCGGTCGACGCCGACCACATAGCCGAAGTGGCCGTCGCGCCCCGCCTGTACGCCGGCCAGCGCGTCCTCGAACACCGTCGCCTGTGCCGGCTCGACGCCGACGGCGCGCGCGCCGGCGAGGAACGTGTCGGGCGCGGGCTTGCCCTTCAGGTGTTGCTCGTCGGCGACCAGCCCGTCGATCCGCGCCTCGAACAGATCATCGATCCCGGCCGCGATCAGAACCTCCTGACAGTTCGCGCTGGAGGAGACGACCGCCCGCCGCAGCCCGGCGTCGCGTGCCGCGCGGACGAACCGGACCGAGCCCTCGTAGACCTCGACGCCCTGCTCTCTGATCAGCTTCTGGACAAGGTCGTTCTTGCGGTTGCCGATCCCGCAGATCGTGTCCGCCGTCGGCGGATCGTCCGGGCTGCCCTCCGGCAGCTCGATCCCGCGTGACTCCAGGAACGAGCGCACTCCGTCGTAGCGTGGCTTGCCGTCGACGTACTCGTCGTAGTCTGCGACGGCGTCAAACTCCTTGAAGCCGGCTCCGTCGCGCTGGCGCAGGTACTCGTCGAAGGTCTGCTTCCACGCGGCGGCGTGGACCTTGGCGGTCTGCGTCAGCACTCCGTCGAGGTCGAACAGGCAAGCGGTGATTGCGTCGGGTAGGCCGAGCACGCGCAAAACGTACCGATCTCAACCGAACAACGTGCGCGGTGCTTGTGAAAGCGCCGCGCGTGCGGCCGCTCGCCCCGCCTCGCGGGCCGCGTCGAGTTGATGGAACTCGAGCAGGCCGACCCCCTCGGCGCGAGGCTTGACGATCAGCTCCGCGTGGCGTTCGGCGGCTTGCGACGTGTTGCTGCTGGCGAGCAGCAGCAAGCGCGTGAGCGTCTCGCCGATGCCCGGTGTGCGGTCGCGCGGGCGCGAGCCGTCGCTGTCGGCGCCAGCGGCGCTCGAGCGCGTGGGGCGAGGCGGGCCGAAGGTCGCCTTGACGTCGACCGCGATGATCGGCCCCTCGCCCATCTCCGCCATCGCGCCGACCGGCAGGTTGTCGACCAGCGAGCCGTCGACGAACAGGTTCCGGCCCCGAACCTGCGGTGGCCCAAGCACTGGAACCGCCATCGAGAACGCAACGCTCTCCCACAGCGAGCCCGACCGCGACAGTACGAGCGACCCGCTGCGCAGTTCCGCGCAGCCGCACATGAAGCTCAGCGGTAGCTCCTCGATCGCCGCGGAACCGAACACGCGGTGCAGCAGCGCCTTGACGCGATCACCGCGTATCAGCGAGCTGCGCGGCAGCGTGTAGTCGCCGAGCGGCCGGCGTTGCACCCACTCCGCGAAGCAGCGGGCGTCGATCTGGTCCGGATCCATGCCGATCGCGAACATCGCGCCGATGAAGGCACCCATGCTCACGCCGGCAACGCGGTCGATCACGATGCCGGCGGCGGCGAGCTCCTCGAGCACGCCGATGTGACTGAAGGCGCGGGCGCCGCCGCCGGATAGCACGATGCCGACCGAGCGCCCGGTCAGGCGGCGCGCGACCCGCTCGAGGTCGCCGCCGGCTTGCGAGCCGCGAAAGACATGCGACTCGACCGGCGCGAGCTTTTCGACGCACTCCCGCAGCGCTCCAGATCCAAGCTCGACGTCGCAGGCGACGAGATCGCAGCCGTGCAGATCGGGGCGGCCATGAATCATGTCCCCCGCAGGGCGGCCGCCGCTCAGCGCGAGGATCCGATCGGCCTGTGCCAGGCAGAACTCGGTCCAGGCGGTCGGTCTCGTCAGCAATCCACCTGCGAGCAGCACCAGGTCGTGGCCGGCCTCGGCACGGTCGAGAACCGGGCCATAGACAGCCGCCCCACCGCCGCCGGACGGAGCCGACTCGCTCCCGTCCAGGATCGTCGACGACTCTCCCAGCACGCCGGCGAGCCCGTGGACGAAATCGTCGAGGGCGACCCGATCGTCGAGCGCGAGCACGGCGACCGTCGTGGGCAGCGGCCGCGTTGCGGGCGCCGGCGCGTGCGTGTTTCGCAATAGGTCGGCCAACGTGCGGCTGAGCGCCAGCGGCAGCGCCGGCGAGGCGTTCAGCAGGCGCTCGAAGTCGTCGCGCTCGATCGCCAGAAGATCGCTCGTCCGCGACGCGCGGACCGAGGCCGAACGCGGCGAGTTGGTCAACAGCCCGAGTTCGCCGACCGCGTCGCCACGACCCAACTCGCGCAGCTTGATCCCGCCCGCCACGTCGTAGACCTCGAGCCGGCCGGCGCGCACGACGTACAGGGCATCGCCAGGCTCGCCAGTGTGAAACAACCACTCGCCGGCCGCGACGCGGACGTCGCGCACGCTCGCGCTGATCGTCTCGCGCAGCGACGGCTCGAGTTCGGCGAACAGCGGCACGAGCGCGAGGAAATCTGAGATCGATTCCGCTCGAGGACCGGTGCCGCCGACATCGGCGCCCCCTGGCTCGGCGACCGTGAACGCCCGACGGGCGTGGGGACGCTCCGGGACGATCGAGCCGCCCCGCATATCGGCCAGCACCCGCGCGGAATCGCGCAGCGCAGGAGTCTTGCTGACGTCGATGCGCCCGACGAACAGGCAGCCAAGCCCGGCGACGAACATGCAGACGGCTCCGAACGTCCAGGCGTCGTCGAACACGCGTGCGGTCTGCAGCGCGCTCGGCGTGCCGATGATCGCCACCACGATCGCGACGCCGAGCGCCGCGCCGACCTGGCGCGCGACCGAGTTGAGCCCGGTGGCGGTCGCGAAGTTCTCGCCGGGCACCGCCGCGACGGCGGCGCTTGTCAGGTTGGGAAACAGCGTCCCCGCACCGATGCCGAGCAGCACGATCCCCGGAAGCCACTCGCCGACGAAATCCGGCGTCGGTCCCACGCGCTCGACCAACCACAGCACCCCGCCACCCCAGATCAGGCCTCCCGCGGCGAGCACCGGCCGGTGGCCGATCCGCTGCACGAGGCGGCTCGTCGGCCCCGCGATCGCGGCGGCGACGAACGGACCCGGGGTGAGCGCCAGACCTGCGTCGAGCACCGAGTATCGCCAGACGCCGGTCAGAAACAGGACGTTGGTCAGCGTGTAGCCGTAGAAGCCGGCCGCCGTGACGATCGTCATCGCGTTGGCCGCGGTGAAGCTCCGCAGCCGAAGCAAAGAAAGGTCGATGATCGGCGACCGGTGCCAACTGCAGCGCCAGACGACCACCGCCCCTAGGACGATCGCGAGCGCGAACGAGCCGATCGTGCGCGCGTTGGCCCAACCCCACTCGCTTCCTTTGACGACGCCGAGCACGAGCGCCGCGACAGCGAAGGCGAACAGAGCCGAACCGAGCAGGTCGGGCATCCGCCTGCGGCCGGGCGCACGGCTCTCGACCAGCCTCCGTCGCGCCAGCACCACCGCTGCGATGCCGATCGGCAGGTTGACGAGGAACACCAGGCGCCAGTCGTCGACGCTGACGAGCAGCCCACCGAGCGACGGCCCGAGCCCGGCGGCGACGGCGGCCACGGCGGACAGCAGCGCGACTCCGTGCGCCCGTCGCTCGGGCGGAAATGCCTGCAACACGAGCGCCAGCGACGAGGGGACGACCATCGCTGCGCCGAGCGCCTGCACGACTCGGAACACGATCAGCGCGTCCGCCGAGGGCGCGAGCGCGCACAGCAAGGACGCGAACGTGAACAGCTCCAAGCCGAGAACGAAGATCCGCCGCCGCCCCGCGAGATCGGCAATCCGCGCCGACGCGACCAGGAACGCCGCGAACACGATGTTGTAGGCGTTGAGGACCCAGGACAGCGATGAGATCGGGGTCTCCGGGAAGGACTGCGCGATGCTGGGAAACGCGATATTGACGATCGTCGCGTCGACGAACGCGACCGCGGCGCCGAGCGCGGCGATGGCGAGCACCGCGTTCGGCGAGGGGCCCCGGCGCCGTGCGTACGCGGGGGCGTCCTGAGCCGCAACCTCTGTCGTCGCGGCGTCCGTACCCCTCGGTGCCGTCCCGGTCCCCATGTCCGCTCGGCCGAAGTTCTATTGCATCAGGCGGCCGGGAAGCCCCGGATCGCGTTCGAGCGCCTCGCGGGCCGCTCTGCGGCCGAGCTCTCGCACTTGCGTCAACGCTCCCCAATCCATCATTCCGATCCCCTCTACCTGGGGCGTGATGACCGCATCTGCGTGCATTCTGGCGGCCGCGGTCGTGTCCGTGCTCCCTACCAGCACCGTACGTACGATCGTCTCGCCGAGCTGAGGTATCTCGGCGTCGCTGCCGGTCAGCGCGCGGCGGAGCGGACGTCCGAGGGCCTCGAGCCCCGGACGGCGCCTGCGCGCCACCTGGCCGGCGCGCCCGGTGACGTCGAGCGCCAGCACCGGGCCCTCACCCGCACGGGCCATCGTCTCGACCGGAAGGTTGTCGAGCACGCCGCCGTCGACGAGCAACCGGCCGTCAAGCGTTGCCACGGGCGGGAACACGCCCGGTATCGCGAGGCTCGAGTAGATCGCGTCGGCGATCGGCCCGGTCCGGTGCACGACCGCTTCGCGCGCGATCAGATCGCAGCTCAAACAGAAGAAGCGCAGCGGCAGCTCCTCGATCCGACGGTCGAAGAACCCCTGCCGCAACAGCCGCCGCGTCTTGCCCCCGCGGACCAGAGCGAAGGCCGGGATCGCATAGTCGTTGGTCGGATTGGTGTCGACGAAGCCACGTTGGAAGATCTCGTAGACCGTGTCCGGGTCGACGTCCATCGCGACGAACCCGGCGACCAGCGCGCCGAGGCTGACGCCGCCGACGCGGTCGAACTTGATCCCCGCAGCGCGCAGCTCGTCGAGCACACCGAGGTGCGCGAACGCACGCGCGCCGCCTCCCGACATGACGACCCCAGGCGAGCGACCGGCGAGTCGGCGCGCGGTCGCGGCCAGCGCCAGCGGTCTCCGTGCCGAGTCGCCGACGACCTGCACCTCGCGCGGCACGAGCGCGGCGAGGACCGACGGATGCACTCGCCGACCGAACACGATCAGCTCGCAGCCGCGCAGGGCTGTCTCGCGCCCGGTCAGGGATCGGTCCGCTGTCTCGCGCCCGGTCAGGGATCGGTCCGCCGTGCCGTCGCTCACCACCACCACGAGGTCGGCCTCGGTCAGGCACAGATCGGTCCAGCTGTCCTGCGCAGCGAGGTCGCCCACGAGCAACGTGCGGTCGACGTCGCGCTCGGCCTGTTCGATCGTCGCGAGATCTCCGCCGCGCAGGCGAGCGACCGTTCCGTGCACCGCGAACGACCGCCCGAGCTCGTCTACCACCTCGTCGAGCAGCGGGCTCCGATGCAGGCCGATGACGGCGATCGTTCGCGGCGGGGCGGCGACCAGGACCGCGGGTCGGCTGGCCGCCAGCCGGGCCCCCATCACCCGGGTCAAGCCGAGCGCGAACGACGGCGCGTCCACGATCAGTTGCTCGAACTCGCGGCGGCCGAGTTCGAGCAGCTCCGTATCGCGCAGCGCACGGACCGAACCTGACCGCACTCCTTCGCGCAGCAGGGCCAGCTCGCCGAGAACGTCACCGCGGCGCAGGACGCCAATCAGCGCCTCCGGTGGACCCTCGTCGACTACCTCGACGCGCCCGCTGCGGATGATGAACATCGCGTCCGCAGGGTCCCCCTTGTGCATGATCCAATCGCCTGCCCGGGCGCGCACCTCGTTCATCTGATCTGCGAGATCCTCGAGCAGGTCATCCGATAGGCCGGCCAGCACTGGTACAGCGCGCAGGAATGTCGCCGTCGCCATCACGAAGGACGCGCTTGGGCCACGGCCGGGCGGCATCGGATGCAGAACTTCTTTCCGGCCGGAGTCGACGCGCCACACCACTCGCACGACGTCGATACGATCGAACTCATCAGCCGCCCCGGGCGCCGCAGTGACTGCATTTGACCGAGAGCGCTGCCCCGCGCGGTTCGCAGTATCGCCTCCCGGCTCGGTTATCCGTTCCGCACGCCGAGCACGTAAGCACTAGGACCTCGCGCGGGAGTCTAACCGGGCGCTAGCTGGGTCAGGCCGATTGGGGCACAGCGCCCCGCGCTGGCTGGTCGGTCAGGGCGTTCGGCCCATAGACTGCCGCCACCATGGAAGGGGGCTGGCTGAAGGGGTATCGGTCCGTGCTTGCCGAGCACGATGTGCGGGCGCTGTTCAGCGCGCTGCTGATCTCGACCACCGGGAGCTGGGCGTACAACGTCGCTCTGCTGGCGTTCGTGTTCGACCGGACGCAGTCGCTCGGATGGGTCGGCGCCGCGGGGTTCGCGCGGTTCGTGCCGCAGCTGATCTTCAGCGTCTACGGCGGAGTGATCGCCGAACGCACCGAGCGGATCCGGCTGATGATGGGGTCCGATCTCCTGTGCGCCCTGTGGCAGGCGCTGCTAGCGGTCGTCGCCGCCGCGAACGGCGCGCCGGCCCTGGCGCTCGTACTCGCCGGGCTGACCGCCGTCTCGGGCGTGGTCTACCAGCCGGCGACGGCGGCGACGATCCCGTCGATCGTCGACGAGGACGACCTCGTCGCCGCGAACGCGCTCAACAGCACGATCGAGCAGCTCGTCGTGATCGCCGGTCCGGCCATCGGCGCCGGACTGCTCGTGATCGGATCGGCGTCATCGGTGTTCGCGATCAACGCCGCGAGCTTCGTCGCGTCTGCCCTGATCCTCACGCGGATGCGCGCCCGCAGCCATCCGGTCGACGTCACCGAAGGGGGGAGGGCCGGGCCGCTGCGCCAGATGGCCGTCGGCGTGAGGACGATCGTCGGTCTTTCGGCTGCGCGGACGCTGGTCGCATACAGCGTCCTCGTCAGCTTCGTGTACGGGACCGACACGGTTCTGTTCGTCGGCGTCTCCGAGCATCGTCTGGACACCGGGGCGCAGGGCTTCGGCTACCTGCTCGCGGGACTCGGAGTCGGCGGCGTACTCGCGGCCGGCGGGGTGAACCGTCTCGCCGGCGCGCGGCGCTTGGGGGCGATCATTCTGCTCGGCGCGCTCGGCTACTGCCTGCCAACCGCGCTGATGGCGATCATCCACTCGCCGACACTCGCGTTCATCGTCCAGGTCTTCCGCGGCGCCGCGACACTGGTCGTCGACGTACTCGCGATCACCGCCCTGCAGCGCGCCGTCGCCGCCGATCAACTCGCACGTGTATTCGGCGTCTTCTTCGCGTTCGTGCTCGGCGCGATCACCCTGGGCACGGTGCTGACCCCGATCGCCGTGCACGCCCTGGGGCTCAACGGCGGGCTGTTCGTGATGGCCGCGGCGCCCGCCGCGCTCGCGCTGGCCGGCTACCCGGCGCTGCTCGCGATCGACCGCGAGACCGCCAGCCGGGCGCGCGAACTCGAGCCGACCGTCGCGCTGCTCGAGCAGCTCGGCATCTTCGAGAAGGCGAGCCGCCCGATCCTCGAGCGTCTCGCGGCCGCGGCTACCGAGCAGACCTTCGCGCCGGGAACGGCGATCGTGACCGAAGGCGACCCGGCGGATGCGCTGTATGCGCTCGCCGAGGGCGAGGTGATCGTGACCGCGCAACGCGACAGCGGCGAGGAGATGCTCGGAACGATGACGGCCCCGGCGTACTTCGGCGAGATCGGGGTACTCGAGCGGATCCCGCGCACCGCGACGGTGACGGCCCGGACCGCGTGCCGGTGCGAGCGGATCGACGGCGACGCGCTGTTGGACGCGCTCACCGCCTCGCCTCCCTCGTCGGCGCTGATGGAGACCGCCCAGGGCCGGCTGGCGGTCACGCACCCCGCGCGGACGCTCACGTTCGGCACCGAGCAGCCGACCGAATCCGAGCGCCCCGCCGGCAGCCTGCGCGACTGACGGCGCCAGATCCGGGGGCAGGGTACTCGTCACCCGGGTCGAAACAGGGTGCCCAAACGGGTACACCGAACCGGAGGCGTCGTGGAACTGAATCGCAAGCTGACAGTCGAGTTCATCGGAACTTTTTTCCTGGTCTTCACGGTCGGGACTGCGACGGCCAAGATCAATCCATCGGGAGTGGTGGCACCGCTCGCGATCGGCTCGATCCTGATGGTGATGATCTTCGCCGGCGGTTGGGTTTCGGGCGGTCACTACAACCCCGCCGTTTCGACGGGCGTGCTCGTGCGGGGCGGTATGAACCGGCCCGACTGGCTGCCGTACATCGTCGTCCAATTGGTCGCGGGCGTGGTCGGCGGGCTGCTGGCGAGCGTGATCGCCGGACATCAGTCCGCGGCGTCGCTGTCGGGCGTCGGCAAGGTGCTGATCGCGGAGTTCCTGTTCACGTTCGCGCTCGTCTACGTCGTGCTCAACGTCGCCACGGCGAAGGCCAACGAGGGCAACTCCTTCTACGGTCTTGCGATCGGGTTCACCGTGCTCGCCGGCGCGTTCGCGGTCGGGCCGATCTCGGGAGCGGCCTTCAACCCCGCCGTTGCGCTCGGGCAGATCGTGCACGGAGCGGTGGGTGTCAGCCACATCTGGGAGTACTGGCTCGCCCAGTTCCTCGCCGGCGCGGCCGCCGGGCGCGCCTTCCTCTACATCCAAGGTCCGGAACCCGCGCCGACCGAGTAAT
>DATNKY010000286.1:0-4514 GCA_035603155.1 Solirubrobacteraceae bacterium | reverse complement strand
GATGCTGCGCACGGTCATCCCCGCGCCACCGACGTGCTCGCGCGGACGATCAGTTCGGGCTGCACGCGCGAGCTGGGTGGGAGCCGCTCGCCACCCGCGATCATCCGCACCAGCAGACGCAGGCTGCGGCTGCCCACCTCGATGAAATCCTGGCGGACGGTGGTCAGTGGAGGGGTGAAATAGGGCGACTCGGGAACGTCGTCGAATCCGACCACGCTGATCTCGCCCGGAATGTCGCGACCGGCCTCGTGCATCGCCCGGAGAACCCCGAGCGCCATCTGGTCGTTGGCGGCGAAGATCGCGGTCACGGCGGGGTCGGCGCTGAGCCTCCTGCCGTGGTCGTAGCCGGCGCGCGCGCTCCAATCGCCCGGCAGGGGAGTGGGCGCGTGGGCCCCGGCGGTCTCGAGCGTCCTTCGCCAGCCCTCGATCCGCTCGCGCGACTCGAGCCAGTCAGGAGGGCCGGAGACGTGCCACACCGACTCGTGGCCGAGATCGAGCAGGTGCTGGGTGGCGCTGACCGCGCCCTGGTACTGGTCCACCGCGACCACGGGGACGATGTCGACCGGGCCGGCCTCGACCGCCACCACGGGAACGTCGATCGGGGCATGCCCAAGCGCGTCTGCGGCCTCGAGGTGCGGGGCGATCACGAGGATGCCGTCGACTCCCTGAACCCGCAGTCGGTCAATCGCGAACGAGACCGACGAGCGGTTGAGCGCCTTCAGGCTCGCGACGATCATCAGGTACCCGGCCTCATGGGCCGCGCGCTCGATCCCGAACAGCACCGAGGCCGGCCCGTAGAGCGTCGTGTCAAAGCCGACCACACCGAGCGTGTACGTCCGCCCGGTGACGAGCGCGCGCGCGACGGTGTTCGGTCGGTAGTCGAGCTCACGCATCGCGGCGATCACGCGGCGGCGCGTCTCGGGGCGCACCTTCGGGCTGCCATTGATCACGCGCGAAACCGTCTGATGGGAGACGCCCGCGAGGCGGCCCACATCGGACATCACGGCCGGACGCCGCCGCCGCCCAGAACCCCGGCCGCGCCCCTCGACATCCATTGGTCACTCCTCTCCTGAGGGTCACCCGAGAGCGCCCTCGCTCTCGAGCGATGTTAGCGCTAACGTTCCGCCAATGCTAAAGACCAGCGTCGGTATCTGGGCGTTCGGCCCGATGATCACCCGGTTCGTCCCGGGCGGCTATCAACCGAGCCACGACTACGTCGCCGAGCCGGTGGCCGAGAAGGTCGCCCGCGCGGTGCAGGGCCTCGGCGACATGATGGACGGCTACGAGTTTCACTACCCCAACGAGCTTTCGCACGAGAACCTGGAAGACGTCCGCGCGGCGCTCGACGGCCACGACATCTACTGCATCGCGGGTGGCCTGCATCTCGATCCCCGCTTCGCCCATGGCGGCCTGGTCAACCCGGATCCGAGCCTGCGCGGCCAGGCGCGCCGGATCATCCGCGAGGCGGCCGAGTTCGCCGGCTCGCTCGGTGCGCACCTGGTCATCTGGCCCGGTGGCGAGGGCTACAACTACCCGTTCCAGACGCCGTACGCCGATTCCTGGCGATGGCTGATCGAGGGCATGGCCGAGGCCGCCGGCGAGTGCGAGCGCCACGGGGTCAAGCTGCTGCTCGAGCACAAGAACTCCGAGCCGGCGATGAAGATCCTGATGCGCAACATCGGCATGTGCCTGTACGTCGTGCACAAGCTCAACCAGCTCGGCCACAGCAACGTCCAGATCAACATGGACTGGCAGCACCTGCTGATGAACGGTGAGCACCTGCCCGAGTACGCCGCGCTGTTGTCGTCCGACGGCCTGCTCGGTCACCTGCACGCCAACTCGGGCTGGGGGACGTTCGACGACGACAACATGGTCGGCACGACCGCGTTCATGGAGACGCTCGAGCTCGCGCTCGAGCTGCGCCGCGTGGGCTACGGAGACGGTGGCGAGCGGCTCGGCTTCGACCTCTATCCCTACACCGAGGATCAGGCCGCGGCCGTCAGGCGATCGGTGCTGCAGTGGCGGTTCATCGACACGGTCGCCGGAAGGATCGACGATGCCGCGCTGCGCGAGGCACAGCAGCGCAAGGACGCGGTGCGCGCCTACGAGCTCGTCTACGCGGCGCTTGGTGAGTGACCAGCTCGGTCGCCGTCGGGATTGACGTCGGCACGAGCGGCGTCAAGGGGGTCGCAATCGACGACGACGGTGCCGTACTGGCCCGCGCCGAAGCGGGCTATCCGTTTGCGACGCCGCTTCCCGGCTGGGTAGAGCAGGACCCCGAGGAGTGGTGGCGCGCGACCGAATCGGTTCTCGCGCAGCTCCACGAGGCCGCCGGCGCTCCGGTCGGGATCGGCCTCTCGGGCCAGATGCACGGGCTCGTGGCACTCGACTCCGCCGACCGCGTGGTGCGACCGTCGATCCTGTGGAACGACCAGCGCAGCGCGGCGCAGTGTGATCAGATCGAGCGGACGATCGGGCTGGAGCGGCTCGTCCAGCTCACCGGCAACCGCGCGATCCCGGGCTTCACGGCGCCGAAGATGCTGTGGATGCGCGAATCCGAGCCCGATCTGTGGGCGCGCGTCAGACGCGTGATGCTGCCCAAGGACTACGTCCGGCTGCGCCTGTGCGGCGTCCATGCCACCGATGTCAGCGATGCGTCCGGGACGCTGCTGCTCGACGTAGGCGCTCGCGCATGGAGCGAGGAGGTGCTCGAGGCGCTCGAGCTCGACCGCCGGCTTCTGCCCGAGGTGCTCGAGAGCCCGGTCATCTCGGGCACGCGCGCCGACGGCGTGCCGGTTGCCGCGGGCGCCGGTGACCAGGCCGCCGGAGCGCTCGGCGTCGGCGTCAGCCACCCGGGTCCGTTGTCGATCGTGCTCGGCACCTCGGGCGTCGTGTTCGCCGCCTCGGAGCAATTCCGAAGCGAGCCCGAAGGGCGCCTGCAGGCGTTCTGTCACGCGCGCCCGTTGGCGTGGCACGTGATGGGGGTGATGCTGTCGGCCGCCGGCTCGCTCGGGTGGGCACGCGACACGCTCGCTCCGGACGCGCCATTCGACGAGCTCCTCGCCGGCGCCGATCGCTGGGCGCCGGGCGTCGAGGGGCTGATCTTCCTCCCCTACCTCGCCGGTGAGCGAACGCCCCACGTCGACCCAGAGGCGCGCGCGGCGTTCGCCGGGATGAGCCTGCGCCACGATCGCGCGGCGCTCGTGCGAGCCGTCCTCGAGGGGGTGGCGTTCGGGCTGCGCGACTGTCTGGACCTGATCTCCGGGCTGGGCATCGAGACGACGCTGGGGCGCGTGTCAGGCGGCGGCGCGCGCAGTCGGCTGTGGCTGCAGATCGTCGCCTCGGCGCTCGAGCTGCCGCTCGAGGAGGTCGCAGTCCAGGAGGGTGCGGCGTTCGGCGCGGCGCTGCTCGGCGGCGTCGCGGCGGGGGTCTGGGATGACGTCGACGCGGCGATCGGCGCGACCGTCAGGCCGGGGTCGATCATCGAGCCGGTCGGCGACTGGATCGAGCCCTACCGCGAGGCCCTGGTCCACTACCGGGCGCTATATCCGGCGCTGCGTGACGCGGCGCGGGCCGGGCCGGCGGACGGCGCCGACCGCTAACGGCCGCGCCCGTCGCAGCGGTCGTGACCAGCTAGTCGAGCCAGGAGCTACTCGATCAGCCGGGCACCGGGACCCGGTCTGACCGTGAGCGACCCGTCAGGGGGCTCGGCGCCCGGTGCCAGCAGCCCGAGCACGTAGCCCCCAAAGCCGCCGCCGATGATCCGGGCTCCGATCGCGCCCGCATCCTTGAGGCGCCGCACGGTCGCCTCGACGGCCGGCGTCGAGATCTCGAAGTCGTCGCGCAGGCTCGCGTGCGAAGCGTCGAGCAGCTCTCCTACCCGTTCGAGGTCACCGGCCTGCAGCGCCGCGACCGTCTGCTCGACGCGCTCGTTCTCGGTGATCACGTGGCGTGCGCGCGCTGCGAGTGGTTCGGGCAGCGCCGCCGCCATCTCGAGCGTCGCCTCGCGGAGGCTCGGGACTCCGAGCAACTCGGCCGCGCGCATGCACTCGACTCGACGCAGGTTGTACCCGGTGGATTCATCGTCATCGTCGGCACCGGCATTGGCATGGCGCTCGCCCGAGTCGAGCGTCACCAGCTGGTACTCGCCGAGGTCGAGCACTACCGGGCTGACCTCGAGCGACCGGAAGTCGATCCGCAGCGCCCGGTCTCGCTCGCCGTACAGTGAGGCGAGCTGATCGAGCAGCCCCGTCTGGGCGCCGACCCACTCGTTTTCGACCCGCGAGCAGATCTGCGCCAGCGCCAGTCGCTCGGGCACCGGCGCGCCGCTGATGCCCAGCAGCGCGAGGCAGGTCGCGACCTCCAGAGCCGCCGACGACGACAGCCCGGAGCCGCGCGGGACCGTGCCGGAGATCTCGAGCCTGGTTGCAGTCAGCGTGCACCCAGCTGCCTGCAACTCGGCGGCGCAGCCGCGCACGAACGCGCGCCAGCCGCGAATCGGGGCGGGTGCGGCG
>DATNKY010000173.1:0-2156 GCA_035603155.1 Solirubrobacteraceae bacterium | reverse complement strand
TCTTGGACAGGATCTCGGACTTCTCCACGCTCGTGGTGCCGACCAGGACCGGCTGCCCGGCCTGGTACCGCTCGTAGATGTCCTCGACGCACGCCTCGAACTTGGCCTGCGCGCTCTGGTAGATAACGTCGGCCTGGTCGTCGCGGATCATCGGCATGTTGGTCGGGATCGGGACCACGCCGAGCTTGTAGATCGAGTGGAACTCGTTGGCCTCGGTCACGGCCGTGCCGGTCATGCCCGCGAGCTTGTCGTACAGCCGGAAGTAGTTCTGCAGGGTGATCGTGGCGAACGTCTGGTTCTCGTTCTGGATCTGCACGCCTTCCTTGGCCTCGATGGCCTGGTGCATGCCCTCGTTGTACCGGCGGCCGTGCAGCATGCGGCCGGTGAACTCGTCCACGATCAGGACCTCGCCGTTGACCACGACGTAGTCCTTGTCCTTCTTGAACAGCTCCTTGGCCTTGAGCGCGTTGTTGAGGAAGGACACCAGCGGCGTGTTGACCGGGTCGTAGAGGTTGTCGATGCCGAGCCAGTCCTCGACCTTCTCGACGCCGGACTCGGTGATGCCGACCGTCCGCTTCTTCTCGTCGACGTCGTAGTCGCCGTCGCCGTCCTCGCCGCGCCGCAGCCGGGGCGCGATCTTGGCGAACTCGGTGTACCAGCGCGAGTTCTGCTCGGCCGGGCCGGAGATGATGAGCGGCGTGCGCGCCTCGTCGACCAGGATCGAGTCGACCTCGTCGACGATGGCGTAGTTGTGGCCGCGCTGCACGCACTCGTCGATCGACCAGGCCATGTTGTCGCGCAGGTAATCGAAGCCGAACTCGTTGTTGGTCCCGTAGGTGACGTCGGCCGCGTACGCCTGCTGGCGCTCCGGCGGCGTCATCTCGGCCAGGATCGCCCCGACCTCGAGGCCGAGGAACCGGTGCACCCGGCCCATCCACTCGGAGTCGCGCTTGGCCAGGTAGTCGTTGGTCGTGACGACGTGCACGCCCTTGCCCGCCAGCGCGTTCAGGTAGGCGGGGAACACGCCGGTCAGCGTCTTGCCCTCACCGGTGCGCATCTCGGAGATGTTGCCCAGGTGCAGCGCCGCGCCGCCCATCAGCTGGACGTCGAAGGCGCGCTGCCCGAGGGTCCGCCGGGCCGCCTCGCGGACCGTGGCGAACGCCTCGGGGAGGATGTCGTCGAGGGTCTCGCCGTCTTCAAGCCGCTGCCGGAACTCACCGGTCATCGCCCGCAGATCGGCGTCGCTCATCGCGACGAACTCCTCCTCGATGGAGTTGATCTGCTCGCTGATCCGCTTGAGTTGGCGCAGGATCTTCCCTTCGCCCGCGCGAAGGATGCTGTCTAGGATCGAAGGCACTTGTCGTCGTGCTCCTTGCGGACTTGCGGATCGGCTTCGGCAGAATTAAACATGCCTCGCTCACCATCGTAGGCGAAATGGGGGCCGGCTTCCGAGTCGCCAACCCGGTTGGGGTATTTTCGTGACACTGCATCAGGGGCGGGCCCCGAGCTAGAGCGGCCCGAGTTCGGAGGAGGAGTCGTGGCCGACCAGGCAACAGGCACCGTGGCGAGCAGCGATGCCGGTGGCACGCTGGCGCACGGTTCCCCGCACATGGAGCACAACCCGGGTCGGCCCGCGTCCTGGATCGGGGTCGGGATCGTCATCGTCGGGTTCATCATCGGCGGCATCGCGTTCTTCCCCGCCCCGCACTGGACGATCTTCTGGATCGGGACGGGCGTCGCGATCGTCGGCTGCCTCACGCTCCTGTTCACCAAGACGATGAACGAAGACTGGTACTGATTAGTTTCTAGCGGCGGAGGACCCTCAGAACGTCAGACCCCTTCGCTAGGGTCATGAGCGTGGCAGAGTCGGCCGGGACCGTTCGATATGAGCATGAGACAGCAGCCCTGGGTGGCCTTTCGCTGAGCGCGGACGAGGTCCGGCGGCTAACCCTCTATTCTCAGGGTTTTCTCGGCGCCGCGGCGCGGCGCGGCGGCGCGTCCGGGGTGCTGCGGCGGATCGGGGCGGTCCAGCTCGACACGATCTCGGTCCTCGCGCGGTCGCACGAGCTCGTCGCCTACGCGCGGCTCGGGCCGATCGGACGGGACGCGGTCGAGGCTGCTTATTGGCCGTCGCCACATGGGGGACTGACCCCCGG
>DATNKY010000325.1:0-11771 GCA_035603155.1 Solirubrobacteraceae bacterium | reverse complement strand
GCGATGGGTGGCATCGCGACGTCGGGGGTGATGTCGAGTCGGCCTGTGGCGATTCGGTCGGCGATGGCCCACGTGGCGTAGGAGAGGGAGCCGATGATGCCGGTGGCGGTCAGTAGTACGCCCGCGGCGGCGACCGTGGCGACGCCGTTGGCGCCGAGGATGAGGACCGCTGCGGCGGGCCCGGTGCTCGGTCCGATCGGGAGCTGCCCGACGGTGAACATGACGATCAGGAGCGCCATTGAGTCAAATACCGAGATGTTTACGCCGATCGCGTGCAGCATCAGCCAGTTGCGCGCGACCTGCGCGCAGACGGCCAGCACCGCGAACGTGATCAGGCGGCCGCGACCGGGGATGCGCAAGATCGCGAGGCCCGCCCAGAGCCCGGTGCGATGGCGCTGCGAGACCCGACGCAGGCCGGTGACGACAGCGGCTGTGAGCGCGACGATGATCAGTGGTATCCACCAGGGGACGCCGAGGGGTGCGACCAGCGTGAACGAGAAAACCGCGACCAGGACGAGTTCTACGGTGATGATCGGCACCTCGGCGGCCATCAGCGCCGGGACGCGAGGAGTGCTCTGCGGGGCGGCACGGCGTAGCGAAGCGATCCGCGCGGCCATCCCGAACGATCCGTTGATCACGCTCGCGACGTAGCCGACGGCGGCAGCCCGGAACAGCACCCGACGTCTAACCGTCCCGCCGGCGGCGCGGACGCAGACGTTCCAGGCCTCGCTACGGGCAAGTAGCGCGACGATCTGCAGCGACACCGCGAGCGTCAGAAGCGAGATCGGAGCGGTGTGCAGCGCGGCGATGAACTGCCCGCCCCGGCCCGCGATCACGAATGTCAACACGCCGGTGACGACGAGAGCGCCGAAGATGCTCAGCCCCACCCGCCGCCGAAACGCCGACAAACCAAGATCACGCTCGTCAGCCTCAATCGAGCCGACGGTCACGGTGTCAAGCTTGAGCGACAAAACCGGCTCGCTACTCCGTGCCCCGCCCCGGAAGAGTGTCAACGACCTTCTCAACGGGCTTCTTGTCAGAGCCCTTGGCCCCGTCGCGGCGACCCTCGTTGTTGAGGCGTTTGTCGCCGGTCAGCGAGCCTCCCGCTCTTTTCAGACTGCCTTCGCTCTTGTCTACATGCTTGTCATCCATGCTGGCCTCTCCTGGTTTTGACTCGTGAGTCGCTGTTCTTCAACCCGACCGGCCCCTTAACCAACGAAATCCCCTTCTTCTGTCGCGTCGGGATCGTGATTGCCGGTGCTGCGGGTGACGAGCTCGCCTGGCTGCGAGTGTTGGAAAGCATGATGAACACCGCCTTCGGTGGCGAGCGAGGCACCTTAACGGCCCTCTCAGAATGTATGACTACTGTATCATGAAAATCGAGTCTAGATACGATAATCTTGTGTGGATGACTGAGAACGCCGCACCCGAGTGGGCTTTTTTGACCAACCATGCTCGGGTTCTGATTTGCATAGCGCGCGATCCTGGTATCCGCCTGCGTGACATCGGCCAGCGTCTGGGGATCACTGAACGCGCGGCACACCGGATCGTCGACGCGCTGGCCGCCGGCGGCTACATCACGCGCCAGCGAAACGGACGACGCAGCCACTACACAATTAACGGCCATCTGCCGTTGCCCGACGCGATCGCTCACGAGCAGAGCGTCGGCGAACTGCTCGAGATCCTGACCGCGCCGCACGGATCCAGGCGTCACACAGACCGAGCCGAGCAAAACAGCGTGACCAACCGCGTCGCCTCGGCTAGCTGAATCGAACCCGAACTACCATGAGGACGTCGAGATCGCGCGGCAGATCCACGCATGCTGCACCGCTAAAGGCGCCAGTAACGCCCAAACTGGGCGGCGGCACGCCTTGTCAGGATCGGATCGGGCGCGATCGACTCGGCATCGCCTACTCCGCTCAGCGCCGCAAGCGTCGCGATCACGCAGCTGGGAAGGGCGGCCAGATCGTAGCCGCCTTCGAGTACCGCGCCGACCGGTGCTCCGAGGGTCGCGGCTAGGTCGCGGACATGGCAGGTCATTTGCGCGAAGTCTTCGGTTTCGAGCAGGCAGCCGCCGATCGGGTCCAGCCGATGCGCGTCGAAGCCTGCGGAGATGAGCACCAGCTGCGGTCGAAAGTCGAGCGCGGCCGGGACGATGATCCACTCCAGCAGCGAGAGCCAGGCCCCGCCCTCTGATCCTTCGTAGACCGGAAGGTTGATCGTGTAGCCCTCGCCCAGTCCGGAGCCTGTGTCGGTGAGCAGACCGGTGCCGGGGTAGAGCCCCGTCTGGTGGATGCTCGCGAACAGCACGTCTGTGCGGCGGCGAAAGATCTCGGCCGTTCCGTTACCGTGATGGACATCCCAGTCGAGCACGAACACTCGCTCTAATCCGTGCTCAGCGATCGCGGACTGGGCGGCGACCGCCACGTTGTTAAACAGGCAGAACCCCATCGCCCGGGCACGCTCGGCATGGTGTCCAGCCGGGCGAGCGCCACTGAAGCCAACTCGTTGCGGTCCGTTTAGCAGTCGCTCGACCATCTGGCAGGCACCGCCAGCCGCGTACTGAGCGGCGCGAAAGGAGGCCTCGCCGACGAATGTGTCCTCATCGATCGGTCCCCCGCCGGTCGCGGCCAGCTCGCGGATCGCTTCGACGTGCGTCGGGCTATGGACCCGCTCGAGAACCGCGTCGGACACGATCGGCGCTTCGAGAACCTCGAAGCCGAGCCAGTCACGGGTAGCCAGCTCGCGTTCGATCGCGACGATCCGCTCCGGGGTGTCGGGGTGCTCAGCCAGGTGCTCACGCGGATCGTGCTCGAGGGACGAGCCGTGGCGAACGTAGAGACCCATCGACGCCTCGTTCAGAGCGCTGGCGTGGCGCCCACGTTCTGGGTGAGAATTGCCAGGTCCAGTCGCGCACGTCGGGTGGGTAGCTCCAACTCGCGCTCACCGAGCGACGCAGCACCGTTGTAGGTCGCTGTGGTCATCGCTCGAACCGTGCGTGGGCCGCTCGCCAGCTCGCGGTGGGAAACTCGACCTCCACCTCGTCGCGGCCGATGACGGTCACACCCGCAAAGCCGTCGCGGAAGACCGCGATCATGTCGCCGTTTTCAGGGGGCACTTCGGCGAAGAAACAGGTGATCTGACGATCCTCGGCGAATTGAGCCAGCCGGATCATCAACAGCGTGGCCAGCCCGAGGTGGCGTAGATCGTCGGCGACCTCGATCGCAGTTTGCGCTCGCTCAGAATCCGGAAGGCGCACATAGATCGCGTGGCCTACTACTCCCCGCCCAGGCGAGATCGCCAAGACTCCGTGATGGTCTACGTCATCCCCGGCGGCTCCTCGGTGCGCCTGGGCGCGGAGGTCGACAGCGGCGCTAAAGAACCGAAGACGCCGCGGCTCGACCCACAGGCCAGCCAAGAACTCAAAGATCGGCGCTTCGTCCTCGCACGTTGCTGTCCGAACCGAAACGGTGAGGCTACTGCGGAGGTGAACCTCCGGCGCCAGGGTCGCCGAAGCCTTCATGTGAGCACCGACCGCTGCATCATGAGTCGCGCGGACACCTAGCTACGATCGAGATTCGGACACGCTGTCGGTGACGAGCGCAATGCGCCGCCCGGAGACCGTGTTCGTGCGGATGCGGATCCAGTGCCCCTTGCGGCCCGGCGACCAGGGTTGGAGTCCGAGGCCTTCGATTCGCCGCACCTCGGCCGCGTTGACGATCTCCTCGGCGATGCCAACGACGATCACGCTCCACCCGACGTGTCCCGACTGGTCGATGCCATCGATCTCAAAACTCGCCATTGCCGATCGCAGGAGGGCGTGAAGCTTCGATCCACTCGCCGAGCGGATCAGCACGGACTGCGAGGACTCGTCGAACACATAATTGACGGGCCTGATCACGGGGTGGTCCCATTCGGTGACGCTGACGGCAATCCGCCCGATCCCGGTTGCCGCGAGCAGCCGCAGACACTCGGGCCGCGCGAGTTCGAGCATCTCGGTTGCGGGGCGGGTCGGCCGTCCAGATTTCACCGCACCGATGGCGGTGCCCTTCGGCTGGGGACTGGTCCTCTCGGTCATGCTAGGCGCCGTCCCCTGCCTGCGTCCGGCAGTGATCGCGCCAGATCAGCCTGTAGATCGGGATTCGTCGGGGGAGGTCGCGGACGCCGAGCCTCGCCACGAGTTCGAACGAGTCCCCGAGGCCGGTGCCATCACTACGGGCGGCGATCGAATCGGAGAGAACCAGCGCTTGCGACAAGTCGACCTCCAAGGTTGATTGAACCTCAGAAGTCAGATCGTGCTGCCAGGCGTATCGCGCCGACTTCACGATGTATGCCCTCTAACCCTCAACATACTCCGCACGTCAAGCGCGCGAGCGCCGGTGCGCCTGGCGGACGAAACCGTCGCCCGGTCGTCGCCGCGCCAAGCCCGCCCAAGATCGCCGTGAGCACATCGCCATGATCCAGAGAGATTCTGAGCGGCTCGCAAGGGCACAGATCGAGAAGCTGAACCGCGTCCACTGCTCGGTCGCCCCAGCCGTTGCCCCAGCGACGGTCCCCGCCAAGGGGTTGCCGACAACTCGCCCCAGCACGTCTTGGCTTGTCGGTAGTTGGCCCCGTATGTCGGCGTCCCAGCGGCTGCTCCTTACGGCGTTACCACGAGGTCGTTGGTGACCTTCTTGACGCCAGGAGCGGAAGCCGCCGCGCGCTCCGCAATGCGCCGCTCGGTCGGCGAACGGACATGACCGTCGAGACGCACGGTCGCGTTCCTCACGGACACCCCGATCGATCGGGCGTCGAGGTCTGCCAGCCGGCCCATCGCTTCGTGAACATCGCGCTCGATGTCAGCGGCCGTGGACTTCACGCGAGGTTTGATCGTGATCCTGTTTGTAACGGAACAGACCCCTCCGACCAGCTGGATCGGCCATTCGGCGGCGTCGCGCTGGTAACTCCACTCGACCGTGCCGCGAAGGGTCACGAAGCCGTGTCTGACCTCGACCTGGACCGTGTCGGGAACACGCGTGTTCGCCTGGAGCTGCCGCGAGATCGTCTCGGCGACCTCGGCGTCCGCGCCGGCGCTCGTTCCGGGCAGCGTGACCTCGATGTCATCGGCGACTGCGCGAACCCCGTAGATCCGTTCGGCGGCCGTAACCGCCGCTAGTCGCTCCGCATAAGTGGGGACATTCCCCGTGAGGACGACCGCGCCGTCACGCGTCGTGACGTCGATGTGGGTAGCGCCGACAGCCGGATCCCACTCAAGTTCGCGCCTGACCGCCTCCTCGATCATCTTGTCAGTGGTTTCGGGCTTCATCCATACCTCCGCGACCTGGTGGCTCCACAGTGTTCATCAACGCGACGATCCACGCCGTTGAAGTCTCGCACTAGAGCCTGCTGATTGTCGCGAGAATGGGTCGTGTGCCGACGCTGGCGTGTGCGATCAGATCCGTCCCGTGCGGATCCCTCTCACGACCCCATCGAATTGCGCGCTCCGCCGGCGGCCCCGGCGAGAGCAACGCCTGACGCGCCGCTCGCCGATGCAGCCCATGCCCTGGAGTCGACAGCCCTGCAGGACGAGCGCGAACGGCGTTTGCAACGGCTGAGCTAACCATTCCGCCGAAGCAGAACAAGCCGAATCGGAAACCGGCCCCAGATTCCGATCGGCTGCTGGTTGCATTCCAAGCCGCCAGTTACATGTCAAGCGTGCCCGGGTGTATAGTCAGCAAGGCTTCGCTTTCAAAGCTCGGCGAGCGACGTTTTCCGGCTCTAGCTCTCGGCCGGCTTGGGCGTGTTGACCTAATTGGTCCGCGCACACAACAAGCACAACGAGAGGTGCGCATCATGTCTCGCAAGGTATTCGACCAGCTCACGAGCGCCGGCGGCGTGGTCGTCGTCGTTGTCCTGCTGGTGGCCGGAGGTCTGTTGCTCTGGGGCCACAGCTTTGTCAACTCAAACGTCCACAACCAGCTCGCCCGTCAGGAGATCGTGTTCCCGCCCAAGGCGGCATTCGCCCACGCCAAAGCGGGCACCGAGATCACGCCCGCGATGATTCCGGCCGTCTCGAAATATGCGGGACAGCAGTTGCTCACCGGCCCGCAGGCCCAGGCCTACGCCGATCACTTCATCGCGATCCACCTCTCCGAGCTGCCCTTCGGCGGGGTCTACTCGAAGATCAGCGCCGCCGCAATCGCCAGCCCGAACAACACCAAGCTGACGGCTCTGAAGCAGGTTTCCTTCCAGGGCACGACGCTACGCGGCCTGCTGCTCGAGGCCTACGGTTTCTCGAAGATCGGTCAGATCATGCTGTGGGGCGCGATCGCCTCGTTCATCGGTGCAGCCATGATGCTCGTACTCGTCGGCCTTGGCTTCCAGCACGCTCGCAGCACCGCACCCGAAAAGGTGATGCTTGAGCCGAAGCCGAAAGCGAAGGCGATTCCGGTCTCCTGACCCAGATCGTCAGCGCCACGCTCCCGGCGGTGCCGCGTCGCCCACGGTCGGCTTAGACCGATCTGGGCGACGGCCGGCACCTTATGGGCCGCCTTTGACCAGCGCCGCATGCTGAAACCAGCGATATCGATCGCCGCACGCCGCGCACGACCGGCAGGCACGGCACCCGCTGGCCCGCTCGAGCCGAGCGATCAATCCAACCGGAGACGACCTGATGGCTACAACGACAGCCCAAAAATGGATTTACGATTTCGCCGAGGGATCGCGCGATATGCGCGAGCTCCTGGGCGGCAAGGGGTCGGGCATCGCAGAGATGACGCGCGTGCTCGGGCCTGACCTCGTTCCAGCCGGGTTCACGATCACTACCGAGGCGTGCGTGGAATACATGCGGGCCGACCGAAGCCGCCCAGAGGGCCTGGCAGAGTCCGTCGCGGAGGCACTGACACGCCTGGAGGAACTCGCCGGGAAGTGCCTCGGGGATCCCGTCGACCCGCTGCTGGTCTCGGTGCGCAGCGGCGCGCGCGTCTCGATGCCGGGGATGATGGACACGGTCCTGAACCTGGGTCTGGGCGATGCCGCCGCGGAGGGACTGGCGTCGCGCACCCAGAACGCGCGGTTTGCGTGGGACTCCTACCGGCGGCTCGTGCAGATGTTCGGTGACGTCGTGTGTGGCGTGCCCGGCGCAAGCTTCGAGGACGAAATCGCGAGGATCAAGCGCGAGCTCGGCGTGACCCTCGACACTGAGCTCGATGCCGACGCGCTTCGCGAGCTTACGTCCCGCTTCCAGGCTCTTTACGACTTCCCCCAGGATCCGCGTGAGCAGCTGGACCGCGCCATCCGTGCGGTCTTTGACTCGTGGACGGGCGAGCGCGCGGTGGCATACCGGCGGATAAACGGGATTCCCGATGATTGGGGCACCGCGGTCAACGTCCAGCAGATGATTTACGGCAACAAGGGGCCCACATCGGGATCCGGCGTGGCGTTCTCTCGCAACGAGATCACCGGCGCACCCGAGCCGAGCGGCGACTTCCTGACCGACGCCCAGGGCGAGGACGTCGTCTCGGGCGTTCGCACGCCACGCGACCTCTCCGAGCTCTCTGACTGGATGCCGGAGGTCCACACGAAGCTGCACGAGATCCTGCGCAAGCTCGAGCGCCACTACAAGGACATGCAGGACTCGGAGTTCACGGTCGAGGAGGGCCGGCTGTACATGCTGCAGACGCGCAATGCCAAGCGTCCCGCTCAGGCCGCGCTGCGTTTTGCCTTTGACGCTGTCGAGGAGGGGCTCCTGACCAAGGCGGAGGCGGTCAATACGATCGAGGCTCGCTCGCTGCACGCGCTCCTGCACCCGACGTTCGATCCCGCCGCCAGCTACAAGGTCATCGCGCGTGGCGTGGCCGCCTCGCCGGGAGCGGCCAAGGGCACGATCGTCTTCAGCGCGCCGGAGGCCGTGACGGCCGCCGAGAACGGCCGCGATGTCATCCTCGTGCGCCCGTTCACCGAAGCCGACGACGTCGCGGGCTTTCACGCCGCCAAGGGCATCCTCACGTCCGAGGGCGGCAAGGCCTCGCACGCCGCGCTGGTGGCACGTGGGATGGGCCGCCCCGCGGTCACCGGCGCCGCCGATGTGGGAATCGACCTCCAGGCTCGCGAGGTGCACGTCGCTGACCGCGTCCTCCGCGAGGGCGACCTGATCGCGATCGACGGCACGACCGGCGCCATCACGCTCGATGACGTCCGGCTCGTCACGCCGGACGTCGAGCCGCGCTTCGACACCGTGCTCGGCTGGTGCGACGAGCTGCGCACGCTCGGGGTGCGCGCCAACGCCGACACGCCCGAGGACGCGCGACGCGCGCAAGGCTTCGGCGCCGAGGGCATCGGGCTGTGCCGGACCGAGCACATGTTCATGGCCTCCGACCGCATGCCGAAGATGCAGCACATGATCATGGCCGACGATGAGGCCGGCCGCCGCGCCGTGCTCGATCAGCTGCTCCCGCTGCAGCAAGAGGACTTCGAGGGCATGTTCGATGCCATGAAGGGCCTGCCGGTCACGATCCGGCTGCTCGACCCGCCGCTGCATGAGTTCATGCCCGACCGCTTCGAGCTCGTTGAGCGCATCACGGAGGCGCGGCTGAGGGACGCGCCCGAGCTGGGCGAGCTCGAGCACACGCTCGAGCGGTTGCGCGCGCTCGAGGAGGGCAACCCGATGCTCGGCACCCGCGGAGTCCGGCTGGGACTCGTGCACCCGGAGATCTACGAGATGCAGGCACGGGCGATCTTCCGCGCGGCGGGCGCGGTCCGCGAGCGCACAGGCCGTGCGCCGCGCGTCGAGATCATGATCCCGCTCGTGGCCTATGCCCGTGAGTTCGAGCTGGCGCGCGACCTCGTGCTGCGTGTCGGCGTCGAGGAGGGCTTTGCGATCGCTCGCGACTTCGGCATCGGCACGATGATCGAGCTTCCGCGCGCGTGCTTCGTGGCGGGCGAGATCGCCAGGCACGCGGAGTTCTTCTCCTTCGGGACCAACGACCTCACGCAGACCGGTCTGGGGTTCTCGCGCGACGACATCGAAGCGCGAATCGTGCCGGAATACGTCGAGATGGGGATCGTCGAGCGCTCCCCATTCGCGACGATCGATGAGCAGGGCGTCGGCGAGCTCGTGCGGATCGCCGTCGAGCGCGGTCGTGCCGCGCGGCCCGGGCTCGAGGTTGGCATATGCGGCGAGCACGGCGGCGATGCCGCCTCGATCCGCTTCTTTCACTCGGTCGGGCTCGACTACGTCAGCTGCTCGCCGTTCCGGGTGCCGATTGCCCGGGTGGCGGCCGCCCAAGCAGCGATCGCGGCACCCGGTAATAAGGGGTAGGGCTGCATTCGGCGCCCGCCCAAGCTGCGACGATCAACCCTGAGGAGAGGAACAATATGCCGGCCTTGGAACATGTGAATGTCGAGGCGATGGATCCTCTGCGGTTCGAGTCGGTGCTCTCGGTAGGAGAGTTCGAGTCGTTGCGCTACTTGATCGCCGACGCCGCTTGCAGGCTCCGCGGCCGCGTCATCTGGAACGTGAACTCGACCGCAAACGGCGGCGGCGTCGCCGAGATGCTGCGGCCCCTGCTCGGATATTGCCGAGGCATGGGCGTTGACGCCCGATGGGCGGTCGTCTCCGGGGATCCCGAGTTCTTCCTGATCACCAAGCGCATTCACAATCGCCTGCACGGATTCGCGGGAGACGGTGGTCCGCTGGGCGCTGCAGAACACGAGATCTACGACCAGACCCTGGTCGCCAACGCGGCCGAGCTGGTCGAGCTCGTGCATCCGGGGGACGTCGTGATCCTCCACGATCCCCAAACCGCCGGTCTCGCGCAGTCAGTGCGCCAGACGGGTGCGACGGTGATCTGGCGCTGCCATGTCGGTCTCGACAGTGCGAACGGCTACGCCCGTGGTGCATGGAGCTTCCTGCGTGGATACGTGGTCGAAGCTGATCGATTCGTGTTCTCGCGCGGGGGGTTTGCATGGGAGGGCCTGCCCCGCAAGAGGATCACGGTGATCCATCCTTCGATCGACGCCTTCTCTCCGAAGAACGCGGATCAGAGCATCGAGCAGTCGCGGGCGATCCTCTCGAAGGCGGGCATAATCCCCCAGTACGACACCGACCCGGCGACGTTCACGCGCTCGGACGGCACGCCGGGCCGCGTCGACCGCCCCGCGACGATCGTCGAGGACGAGCCGCTCGGACCTGAAGACAGGCTCGTGGTGCAGGTTTCGCGCTGGGACAGTCTCAAGGACCCGCTGGGGGTGCTGGGCGCCTTTGCCCAGCATGTCGATCCGGCCAGCGGTGCGCACCTGCTGCTGGCCGGTCCATCGACGGAAGCCGTCGCCGACGATCCCGAGGGTGCGCAGGTGCTCGCTTCGGTGGTCGACGCTTGGCATGCGCTGCCCGGCGAGGTGCGCCGTCGTATCCATTTGGCGTCGCTGCCGATGGAGGACAGCGAGGAGAACGCTGCGATCGTCAATTCTGTGCAACGGGCTGCCAGTGTGGTTGTCCAGAAGAGCGTCGCCGAGGGCTTTGGCCTGACGGTCGCGGAGGCGATGTGGAAGGAGCGACCGGTCGTCGCGAGTCGGATCGGCGGCATCCGGGACCAGATCGACGACGGCCGATCGGGTCTGTTGATCTCGGACCCCCGTGACCTCAAGGAGGTCGGCGACGCTGTCGGAGCGCTGCTCGCCGACCGAGAACGCGCGGACCGGATGGGAGCCGCCGCTCGCGTCCGGGTGCAGCAGCACTTCCTGGGTCCACAGCACCTGGGCCGGTACTTCGAGGTGATCCAGCGACTGGCATCCGAGCGCGTGTTGGCGTAACGCACGGCTCGTCCGCTATCTAGATTCGCCAACATGGTCAGGCGATGCATCCGTGCCGGGCGGTGCCGTGCCATTGCGAACAACGGACCGAGCCGCAAACTTCTGCGTATCGTTTTTCCCGGGCGCCTTAGAGACGGTGTAGCATCAAAGCCCGGTTCCGCCCTAAAACTCGGCGGGCCATTGGTTTTCCCGGCTCCAAAGACTCGGCCGGCTATGGGTGACCTTCAGCGGTCATCGCGTAACCCCGCTAGGAGCCGAGTCCATGCATCGTTCATCGCAAGCGCACGATCATCGGCAACGGCGCCCGCAACCAGACCGGCGCGTACGAACTGGAGCTGCCGATGGCCATTGTGACTGACGATAGGACCGCCGAGACCACCGAGACCGGCGGAGAGTTGGATACTCGACTGGACGGCTATGTACAGCGCGCTGGAGACGCTGCCGTTGCGCTGCGAGCCCTCGACCAGGAGGCCGTCGACCGGATCGTGAAGGCGATGACCATTGCCGGACTGGAGAACGCGATCGACCTCGCCGAATTGGCGATGGAGGAGACACAGTTCGGGGTGCTCGAGGACAAGGTCATCAAGAACTACATCGCCACCGAGTTCCTGTACGACTACCTCAAGGACAAGAAGTCGGTCGGGATCATCGACGAGGATCGCGAACGCGCAATCCAGTACGTCGCGGAACCGATCGGCGTGGTGCTCGCGCTGCTGCCGATCACCAATCCGACCTCAACTGCGCTGTTCAAGTCGATCGTCGCGGCCAAGACGCGCAACGCGCTGATCATGAGACCGTCGGCTCGCGCCGCTCGCTGTGCGGGCCGCGCCGCGGAACTACTGCAAGAGGCGGGCGAAGCCGCCGGGCTACCGCCGAACGCGTTGCAGGTGATCCCGGACCCGTCGCTGGACGTCTCCCAGTATCTGTTCCATCATCCCGGCGTCGACTTCATCTGGACGACCGGGGGCCCGAAAGCG
>DATNKY010000328.1:0-3439 GCA_035603155.1 Solirubrobacteraceae bacterium | reverse complement strand
CGTACTCGCCACCCCAGTACCGCACAAGCGCATCCATCGTCGCCAACTCGACACCCTGCGACGGGACAGTGTTTCCCAACGGATGCACGATCCGATCTTCGACCGGCTCCCTCTCAGGAAACCGAGTCGCGGCGATGCGCGCACGCAGGTCCTCAACATCCGCCTCAGGAAACTCGACCGTAAACGGCCGGATCGCCGTCGCGCCCGCTGACCTGTCGGTGGTAACAGCCATGTGAGTCCTCCTAAATGGGGTGATCGATGACCCGGCGAAGCCTGATCCCGTCGTCCGAACGTCGCGCCCGTCGAGACCCTGGGTTTCCTCCCTGGGTTTGATCCCCGTGTCTATCGATCCTGTCGTTACGCGCGCGAGCCCGCGCGCTCCCGTGCTCGGGCGGGGCGGCTCCCGTCGGTCGCTCGCCGCCGCCTCCTCGCGCCGTCGCGTGTCCGAACGCGCGGTGGCAACCGACCGATCGCTGGCTGGCGTGGACGAGATCCGCGGAGACCGAGAACACCCGCGCTGGCGCGTGCCTCACCACGGCCGGTTCGGAGCCGGCCTTGCCGGCCACTCAACGCTTTCGAAGTGTGATGACTCATCCCAGGGTCCCGACCCAGGGAGTACACGGGCGCGGAATCGGGCGAAACGCGCGACCGTGACCAACGCAGCAAATCAATCGAGGTGACGGTGAGAAGAGATCACCTCGGCTCCCTGGCCGGACTTTGGAGGACGAGATGGACGTTGAGGCTCTTTGCAGAGCTCCTCAGGAGACGGAGGAGCATCACGGCTCTTACGAGGCGATCGCCCAACCCCATGACTGGTGGGACTGGTACGCGGCTTATAAGGACGCTCGCGAACACGGCAGAAGTCCGGAGGAGATCGGCCGCAGCCGTCGCGCGTTACATGGCGGGTGTCAAGCGCATCGTCGTCACACCCGCTTGACCTCACCCCAACGTGCTGAGCCCCACCCATGAGTCTCAGCCCCACCAGCCTCGTCAGTCGTCATATGCCACGCCAAGCCTCAGGAGGTCGCCGTGACCACCTTCGACGCCAGCTCCTCTAGCAACGGCCGCGGTTCGGAATCGTGGGCCTCGTCCTGGACGACCGTAAGGGTCGATCGCCGTAGCCGCGGCTACTGCCGGGTGACGTTCGCGCATCCTCCGATCAATACGATCACAGCGACGATGGTCGCTGAGCTCGCGGAGCTTGTCGGTCTGATTCAGCAGGACCCGGACCTCAACGTCGTCGTCTTCGACAGCGCCAACCCCGACTTCTACCTGGCGCACTACGACACCGAGCACGACCCGAGCGGCACCGCGGCACTGCCACGAGGCCCGACCGGATTGCATGCCTGGCTAGATCTTCTTGTCCGTCTGTCCCGAGCCCCGGTGGTCAGCATCGCTTCCATCCGGGGACGCGCCCGCGGCGCCGGAAGCGAGTTTGTGCTCGCGTGCGACCTGCGATTCGCCTCGCGCGAGAACAGCCTGCTCGGCCCATTCGAGATCGGAACGGGCGCGGCCCCCGGTCGCGGCCCGATTGCCCGGCTCACCCGCCTAGTCGGTCGCGTCCGCGCACTGGAGATCCTTCTTGTCGGCCGCGACTTCGACGGACCGCGCGCAGAGCGGTACGGTTACGTCAACCGAGCGATCGCCGACGATCACCTTGACCGGGAGGTCGACGAGATCGCCTCGCGATTCGCGCGTTTGGATCACGACTCGATCGCGCTGACGAAGTCCTATGTCGACCACGCGTTGCTGTGCGCCGACAGGGAGTTTCCGCCCGGAGCCGGCCGACTTCCTTGAGCTGTCCGGACGTCTGTCGGGTGCCGCGTTCGCAAGGGCCTCCCGGGCCTGGCGTCAGGCGTTGACCAGCTGAGAGTGGGAGCTGGGCAGCGCGTCGGCGAGTTCGCGGCGGGACCCGACCCCAAGCTTGGTGAACACGTTACGCAGATGCCATTCGACCGTCCGCGGGCTGAGGAAAAGCCGCGCACCGATCTCCGGGTTCGAGAGCCCGTCACCGGCCAGCTGGCCGATCTTCCGCTCTTGCGCTGTCAGCTCTTCACGTGTCGCGAGGGTCGGTTTACGCACCCTTTCGCCCGTCGCGAGAAGCTCACCGCGCGCGCGTTCGGCGAACGCCTCCATTCCCATTTCAGTGAACATGGCGTGCGCCTGCCGCAATTGCTCGCGCGCGTCGACTCGGCGATTCTCGCGGCGCAGCCACTCGCCGTAGAGTAGATGCGCCCGAGCGTGCTCCCCGCGTATGCGCGTGCGCCCGAGCCGCTCGATCGCATCCCGGTACAAATGCTCCGCCTCTTCATGCTCGCTCAGCAGTGCCCGACACCGCGCCTCGAGTCCCAAGCCCCAGTCGGTCCCCCCGGGACGCGTCATGTCCGAAAGCTGGGCGACCCCGTCGCGGGCGATATCCGATTGCCCAGTACGGACGGCTGCCTCGATCAGCTCGGGCAGCGCCCAGCCGATCGCCTGGTCGAACCTCCTGGGGGGCTCCATCAGTTGCTGGGCCGCGGCGAGGGCGCTCTCGTAGTGCCCGTGCCCGTTATGGAGCAGCGCCCTGACCCACTGCGTGGCGCTCAGGCCGATTCCCTCGCCCCGTGGCACGACCTCCCTGATCGTCTCCTCAACCAAGTCTTGAAGGTCGGTCTCACGGCCTCGCCAGGCAGCGAGTATCAGTGCCGCGTGGGGCGCGAGCCGGCTCCCACTCGCCTCGGTGATCATCCTCTGCTCGTCGATTAATGAAGCAGCCACGGCAAGCTCACCGGCGAATATGTGCACGTAGATGAACACGCTGAGGGCGGTCGCTAGCACCGTCAGCGCGCCGGCATCCCGGACCAACTGCATCTCACGCACGGTGAGCTCGCGCCAGGCGTCGTAGTCCCAAACCTCGATGGCCGCCATTTCGGCGAGGAAGAGCCACCGAAATCCGCCGTTCGCGACCACGTCATCGTTGCGGAACGCATGTACGGCCCGCTTTAGTAGGGGCGCCCCAGTGCGGTGCCCTTCGGTGATCATCACGGCGAAGCCGTCGAGGAGGAGATCCGGGCCGCGAGGCGAGGGCGACGGGGGCGCCCCACACATTGCCTCTGCCACCTCCAGTGCAGCGCCGGTCGCGAACCGGCCGGCAAACATGGCCGCCATCAGCGCCTCCAAGTAAGTCTCGCGCGCGAGCGTCGCATCGAGCGGCTCGAGCCGCTTTGCCGCACCCAACAGGAGCGGGGGAGCGTCGCTGCCGCGGTTAGACGTGAACGCAATCTGCGCATGAAGCATGTCGACCCGAGCGCGCTGGAACTCATCGAGCGCTCCCGCCTCCGCCCGCGCGACCAGCTCGTGAGCCAGGTCAAACGCGCCGGCCTGGAGGCCGGCCTGCGCCCCCGCCAGGGCGCGATCCGCGCGGCGCGCCGGATCCTGTGTCAGTGCGACGGCGCGCTGC
>DATNKY010000563.1:0-3238 GCA_035603155.1 Solirubrobacteraceae bacterium | reverse complement strand
ACCGTGGGGTTCCGGTATTTCCAAGACGCGTCCGGGACCAGAGTTGGGCGGACGTCCACGAGCTCGGCCCGGCCTTGTTCATCACCCCGGCGCGGCACCGCGCATCGCTCACGGTAAGCGATCTGCGGGTACGCGACGTTGCGTCACTAAATTTCGTCGGGGATAGGAATGACTCCTTCCCCGGTCAGCTCTTGTTCCGCTCGCAGCCAGCGAGGCGTTCCCGCCCAGGCGCATCCGGCCCGCTCCGCGATGAGCCGGTGCTCCGCCTGTATCTGCCGCTCAGCTCGCAGCCAGTTGTCGGTATCACTAACTGCGCTCGTGGACTGGCCAATCTGCTGGGCTCGGCGGGCGATGCGTTCCCGTTCAATCGCTTTGGCCCTTTGGCTGCCTTCCCAGTACGCGAGCTTTGTGCGGTACACGCGTCGCATTCTGAAGCCGATGTCCAGCTCGCGCTCGGCGAGAAGCCAGTCACTGACCGCGTCCCCCGACCCGCGGGTCTGAGCAATCTCCGTCGCTCGCTCCGCGGTCATCCGCCGTTCCTCGCGCAGTTCGAGGCGAGCCCGCTGCCAGTTCTCCGCGTCGGTCGCAGCGTTGGGCAGCTGCGAGAAGTCGAGGGCGCGAAGCGCGATCGCTTGTTCGTCGGGCTCGATCGGATCGCGATCCGACGTCACCGGTTCGGGTTCTCCCATCGTTAGCCATCTCTGCCGTGGGCCCGGTGCCAGAACGCGATCACCGGGGTGATTTCACCTTGTTGCAATGCGGCCCTGGGTCCTGAGTTCCTGCTCGGCCCTGAGCCAGTGTCCGAGAGCTGCCTCAGGCGATGCGGCTATGTTCTGCACTCGTTCGTCGAGGCGTGCGTGGTAAGCCCGGACCTCAGATTCGGCTCGGAGCCAGTTATCGTAGTCGGCGTCCGTTCCGGACGATTTAGCGATCTCCTCTGCGCGGAGCATGATTTCGGCGCGCCTTCGAATCTCGATCGTTGTCTCGGCTGAGCTGGCTATCTCCTTTGCGCGCTGGCTTATCGCCGCGCGATCCGCTTCCAGCTCCCGCTCAGCCCGGACCCAGTTCTCCACGTCACTGCCGGCCAGCCGGGAGTGGGCGATCTCCTCCGCGCGGTGCGCGACGTCGACCTCGTGTTCGGCTCGCAGCCAGTTGTCGAAGTCGGTGCCCTTGTCGGGCGACCTGGCGATCTCCTCTGCGCGTTGCGCGATCTTCAGTTCACGCTCGGCACGCAGCCAGTTCTCGAAGTCGGTCCCGGCACTCGGGGATCGCGCGATCTCGGCCGCACGCTGCTCGATCTTCAGCTGGATGACGGCACGGATCCAGTTGTCGAAATCGGTACCCGCCCGATCGGAGCGCGCGATCTCCGCTGCGCGTCTCCCTGCGATGGCCTCGTCGGACCTGCGGGTCGGTACCTGCTCGGTCGCCGCTTCCTGGAACCACCCGGAGTGCGGAGCAGAGCTCGAAGCGGAGTTGATCAGCTCCGGGACGCTGGCCGACGGCCGCCTCGCGGCAGACGGCTCGCGGCTTGCCTCTTGCCATCGATCGAACAGCCATTTCGAGAAGTCGATCGCGCCGTAGAGTGCTGGGATCGGGTTGCCAGTCGCAACCCCGGTCGCTATTCCGAGCCCCAGCTTCCCGGCAGAAGTTAAACCCGAAACCCAAGCGCTTGATTCCACCCCGTGCCCCCTAGTCGTGCCCCCCTAACCGCTCATATGGTTACTCGGCCGGGCATCCTTCGGCAAGTGCTTAAACCGTTTACCAGCGTGGTCGCTGCCCGCATGTGATTGGGTAAAACTCGGCCAAACCTCCAGAGGCCCATGAGGAAGAATTGTTAAACACCATTGTCTTTGGTAACTCGTGTCCCTGCGCCCCCAGCTGCCATGCGGCGTTCGCTTGGGGACCCGGCTACGTCGTTACGGTGACCACGGCGTAGCGGTCACGGGAGGCATCGAAGTCGGTGTCGACTTCCCTCAGCCCCGCGAGTTCAAGGCGTTCGCGCAGTTCGCTGATCGTGAAGGGGCGGAACGCGATCCGGTGTTCGTGTGCCTCAACCTGGTCGCCGTCCTCAAAGACGAACACCATATGGGCGATGTGCTCGTCGTGGAGGCCCTCAGGCATCTCCCAGGCGTAGAGCACGACGCACCGGCGCCCCCCGCGAGTTACCACCCGGTCAGCAACCTGCACGATCTGGCGCTCGGCGTGCAGCTTCTCCCAGTTACGGGAATCGACCACCACGTGTCCCCCGGGACGGGCCATCCGCCGCAGTCCCGTGAGCGCCTGAACCATTGCGTCCCGGCCGGCGGCGTGTACCAGCGAGTTCCCGATACAAAGCACAACGTCAAACCGTTCGCTGGTGGCCGCGGGAAGATCCGCCCATGTGGAGCACACGACCGGGATCGAGAGCCGCTCCCGCCGGAACCGGGCAGCCGCCCCCTCGACCATGGCGTCGCTTCCGTCAGCCGCCCACACAGTGAAGCCCCGGCGCGCGAGCACGGCCGCGTCGACACCCGTGCCGCAAGCCGCATCCAGCACGAGGCTCGTTCGGTCGATCCGCCGCAGCAGGCGCGCCGTCGCGGGATGGTTTATCGCCCGTCCGTTAACAAGCGCGTCGTCGTCGAACATCCAGTCGTAGTCAGCGGCGAGCATCTCATATGGGCGGGCCACAAGATCGTAGTCTGCCAGATGGCCGGAGTGCCTGATCTGAAGGCATTACCTGCGCAACCCACAGGCCTCGGCTGCGTGCCGTCAGGCCAGTTCCTCGGTGATGATTTCGTGGCACAGCGCCAGGCATTCGGTGCAGATCGCGACCCGGGCAGCGCTCGCGAGCCCGGAGACCTGGTGGCGGCGCTTTCCGCAGAAGCTGCACTTGAACACAGGGGCATCGTCATCTTCGGCGACGGATTTCATGGCGGATAGCGGGGTGGCGGTGGCCTCGCCGGTTGCGATCACCCGGTCTGCCTTCTCGATGCACTCGTTGCAGATGTACACCCCTGGGCCGGCGATGAGCTTCCTGACCTGCCGCTGCTGCTTGCCGCAGAACGAGCACTTCAGCATCGCGCGCGGGTCGCCCGCGCCGCGGCGGTCGACGCGGCGCCACGGCCTGGCGCCGCCCGCTCCCTCGACGATCTGATGGACCCGCTGGTGGCTGAGGCCCAGCGCCTCGGCGATCTCACGCAGTGAGCCCCCAGAGAGCTGCAGCCGGCGCACGGCGTGGTGGAAGTCCGCCCGCGCGATG
>DATNKY010000243.1:0-2250 GCA_035603155.1 Solirubrobacteraceae bacterium | reverse complement strand
GGAGCCCGTAGGGCGAGGCCGTAGCGGCGTATCGCCGCGCGTGGCTGTCTGGGGGTGGTGCGGGGATGTCTCGCGCTCGCGTTGCTGTTCTCCAGGTCGCCTCTCGGCAGCTTTCCGTGACTGCTGCCGCTGCCGAGTTCGGGTTCTCCCGCCGGCATCTCCATCGTCTTCTGGTCGCCTATCGGGAAGGAGGTCTGGACGCGCTCGAGCCCCGCTCGCGCCGCCCGAGAACGAACCCGGCGCAGACCTCTGAGGAGGTCCGTGAGCGGGTGATCGCGCTGCGCGCGCAGCTGAGGGCCGACGGGCTCGATGCGGGGCCGGTGACGATCGCGTGGCACCTCGAGAGGGAGGGGCTGCGGGCTCCCTCGACCTCCACGATCCGGCGGATCCTGCACCAGGCGGGGTTGATCACGCCCGAGCCGCGCAAGCGACCCCGCTCCTCGTACATGCGCTTCCAGGCAGCGCAGCCGAATGAGATGTGGCAGTCGGACTTCATCCACTGGCGGTTGGGCGATGGCAGCGATGTCGAGGTCCTCAACTGGCTCGATGACCACTCCCGCTACCTGCTGTCCTGCACCGCTCATGAGCCGGTCAGCGGCGATGACGTCGTCGCCGTATTCCTTGATGTGGTGGAGCAGCACGGCGCGCCGGCGAGCACGCTGACCGACAACGGCAGCGTCTACACCTCCCGGTTCACCGGCGGCCGCAACGCATTCGAGTACGTCCTGCGGCTGCTCGGTGTTCGCCAGAAGAACGGATCCCCTGGGCACCCCCAAACCCAGGGCAAGACCGAACGCTTCCACCAGACCCTGCAACGCTGGCTCAGGGCCCGACCACCTGCCTCCAGCATCGCCGAGCTACAGCGCCAGCTCGACGCGTTCCGCGAGCATTACAACGAGCACCGCCCGCACCGCGCGCTGGACCGCACCACACCCGGAGCGGCTTACCGAGCCACCCCCAAGGCCATCCCCGCCACCAACGGGCATACCCACGGCCACTACCGGCTCCGCTACGACCGGCTCGACACCAAAGGCAAGATGAGCATCCGCCGCGCCGGCCGCATGCACCACCTCGGAACCGGCGCCAAACACGCCCGCAAACGCGTCCTCGCGTTCGCCGACGACCACCACATCACCGTCGCCGACCTAACCACCGGCGAGATCCTCTCCACCCACCAGATCGAGCCCAACAAGACCTACTGGCGCAACACACAACGAGAGCCCGGCCGCTGGCCGAGCCCCCAAAACTGAGACCGATGTCGCGACTCATCTGAGACCTATGTCCCGACTCATCACAGAAATGGAGCTGAGGGGACTCGAACCCCTGACCTTCGCGCTGCCAGCGCGACGCTCTAGCCAACTGAGCTACAGCCCCGGCGAATGTGAAGTCGTCCGCAAGGTTAATGCATGCCCGCTGCCTGTTGCGCGATGGTGTCAGACGCAAATGGATTTGTGCCTTTTCCGCAAAGCGCGCGGCCGACAACAGGAAGCATCGGTCCAGCTCGCCGCAGTAGACCGCGAACAGATCGACCTCGTCCGTGGTGTATCGGCGACGGAGGTGGCCACTGGGAGTTCTCCGGGACGTGCAAAGAGACACGATCACGACGTCGCGCGTGCGCCCCAATCGTCCCCACTTGACTTGGACTCTCCAGAGGCTCGAACCGACATCCAGCACGAGGTCGGTCAGACCGTGCTCCGCGACTGGTAGCCACACGGGGACGCCGAGTTTGGTGGCTGCGAGCACGATTGCCTGCTCGGCGACCGCTCCCTTGTCGTTCGAGTTCATCACGAACGTATGTTCGCATGGGGCTCGGACGGAAAGCGGGAGATTGCAGGTGAAACGCGCGACCCGACGCTAGGCCGGCGGGATGAACTCCGGCACGTCGAGCCCATCGTCGCCGGCCGGCGGAAGCGTCCGCCCGCTGTCGGCATCGACCTCCCCGCCGCCACCGCCGCCACCGCCGGCACGCCCGCGACGAACCGCCGACGATCCCGACCCGATTCCAGTGGCGCGCTCGACGCGCGCGATCTGGGCGGTGAGCTGGGAGTGGGTGCGCTGCACGTCGCCGAGCAGGCGCTCGGCGTTGGCGCGGAGCGAGTTGCTCATCTCGCGGAGGTTCGAGACGAGCTCGAGCCCCTCGGAGCGCACCCCGTCGGCGGTGGCGCGCGCGTCCTCGAGCAGGCCGCGCGCCCGGTCCTCGGCCTCGGCCCGCGCGGCCGCGGCGGACTCGTGGGCCTCGCTCACGATCTG
>DATNKY010000323.1:0-2063 GCA_035603155.1 Solirubrobacteraceae bacterium | reverse complement strand
TCAGCGGAACGATCGTCGAGATTTGCGCCGAGAACGCGGCGCTGGTGCAAGAGGGCGAGGCGCTGTTCCGGGTGGACCCGTCGTGAGTGCCGGCCGCCTGATCGAGTTCGTCGACACGACCACGCGCGACGGCAACCAGAGCCTGTGGAGCGCGACCGGTCTGACGACGGCCGACGTGCTGTCGATCGCGCCGGCGCTCGACCGCGTCGGATACCACGCGCTCGACTTCACCTCGAGCACGCACATGGCGGTCTCGGTCCGCTTTCACCGCGAGGACCCCTGGGAGCGGATCCGGCTCGTCAGCGAGGCGATGCCGAACACGCCGCTGGGGATGATCACGACCGGGATGCGCTTCATCTCCTGGGTGCCTGCCGACGAGGAGGTGATGCGGCTCTCGTTCAGGCTCGTCGCGCGCAACGGGATCCGGCGCTTTCAGATCGCCGACCCATCCAACGACCCGGCGCGCCTGCGCCATCTGGCGGCGATCGCGCGGGCCGAGGGAATCGAGGAGGTCGTGATCGGACTCACCTACTCGATCAGCGAGGTCCACACGCACGAGTACTACGCGCGGCGCGCGGCGGCGCTGGCCGACTGCAAGGACATGGACCGGCTGTACCTCAAGGACCCCGGCGGGCTGCTGACCACCGACGCGGTCCGTGAGCTCGCTCCGCACTTCGTGACCGCGTCGCGGGGACGGAAGACCGAGCTGCACAGCCACTGCACGATCGGCCTCGCGCCGCTGGTCTACGTGGAGGGCGTGCATGCGGGCTTCGATGTTCTCCACACCGCTTCGGGAGCGCTGTCACGCGGCACGTCACAGCCGGATGTGATCGCGACCACTAGAAACCTCGAGGCGCTGGGTTACGAGCACACGCTCGACCTCGAACGCCAGGAAGTCGTGTCGGCGCACTTCGACGAGCTCGGCCGCGCCAAGGGTCTGCCCGCGGGCGCTCCCCGGGAATTCGACGCCGCCTACTACCGCCACCAACTGCCCGGCGGGATGGTCACGACGACGCGTCGAATGCTCGAGGAGCTGCGCCGCCCCGAGCTGTTCGACGCCGTGCTCGAGGAGGTCGGCAGGGTCCGGGCCGAGATGGGCTACCCGATCATCGTCACACCCGTGTCGCAGTTCATCGCCAGCCAGGCGGCGCACAACATCATCGACGGCGAGCGGTGGGCGAACGTGTCCGACGAGACCGTGCGCTTCTTCCTCGGCCATTACGGCGCGCCGCCGGCTCCGGTCGACCCGGAGATCGCCGATCGGGTCCTGTCACGCCCGCAGGCGAAGGCACTCGCCGAGCTCGAGCCGCTCAGCCTCAAGGGCGCGCGCGAGCGGTTCGGGACGCGGATCTCCGAGGAGGAGCTCCTGCTGAGGCTGACGATGCCCGCCGAACAGGTGGACGCGATGGTCGGCGCGCGCGACGGCGAGCGGCCGCGGCCGGCGCCCGCGGGCGCCACGGCCGGCGAGCGAGTGCGACCGGCCAGTTCAGCCGCCGAGCCCGATCCGGGCCGCTCGCCGCTCGTCGCGCTGCTGTCCGCGCTGCACCGTCGTCCCGACCTGACGAGCGTCTCGGTCACAGCCAGCGGCGACCAGGTGGTCTGGCGCCGTGGTTGACGGACTCGACCTCGGACGGGTCCGCGGCGTCGTGTTCGACGTCGACGGGACGCTCGTTCACCGGGGACCGGACGGTCGCGGCCGTCCACAGCCCGGGGCGGTCGAGGTCCTCGAGCGGATCCGCGCCAGCGGCCGCAGGCTCGGAGTGTTCACGAACGGCAGCCATGTCCCGTCGGCGCGGATCGCGCAGGGGCTGCGCGACGACGGCCTGCCGATACAGGACGAGGAGCTGCTGACGCCTGTGGACAGCGCCACCACCTTCCTGCTGCGTCGTCACCCGGGAGCCCCGGTGCAGCTGTTCGCGTCCGACGCGGTGCGCGAGCACATGGCGCAGCGCGGGATCCCGGTCACCGACGGCGAGGGGGCGGGCGCGGTGTTCGTCGCCCACCAGAACGAGGTCGAGATCCCGGTGCTCGAACGCGCGGCGCGCGCCGTCGTCGCGGGCGCG
>DATNKY010000393.1:0-3271 GCA_035603155.1 Solirubrobacteraceae bacterium | reverse complement strand
TCGAGCGGGGGATCCGGCTCTGGCTCGGGCGGGGGCTCAGACCCGAGCGACGGCTCTGGCTCGAGCGGGGCTTCCGGCTCTGGCTCGAGCGGCGGCCCAGGCTCGACCGGGTCCTACGGCAGCCTTGCCAGCTTTGGGCATCCGGCCAGCGGCGATGACAAGACGGCGGTCCTCGCCGCCTTCCACAGTTACCTCGCTGCGATCGCCAACGGTGATTGGGCAGCGGCCTGTGCGCGACTCTCGACACCCGTCAAGAACGAGCTGACCAAGTTGCTCGCGCGGGCGCACGGCATTCCCGGTCACGGGTGTACCGCGGCACTGGGTGTGTTGCTCGGACACACCCCTCAGGCTCTGCGCCAGCAACAGGCGGCTTCCAGGGTTGTCGCGGTCCGTGCCGATGGCGATCACGCATTCGTGCTCTACAGCTCGCCGCAGTTCCCACACGCGACGCTGTCGATGATTCGCGAGTCGGGCCGTTGGACCGCCGGCGTCATTTCAGGTGCGGGCGTAGGCTGATCTCGCGACACTCGCTCGCCGAGTAGCCGCGCCGTGTGCTACATACCCTGTGAGATGTCGCTCGTTGACGAGGCACGCACGGTTCGCCAGCGCGTCGCGAAACGCCTCGCGGAGCTCGAGCCACTCGTACGCGAGTACCAGGAGCTCAAGCAACTCGCCGCGGAGATGGGGCTCGACCATGACAGCTCGTCCGGCGTCACCGGCCCCGCTGAGCCACCGGCGGCCGCACAACCCAGGCGCTCCGCACGCGCGCGGCGCACGCAGGCCCGCCGCAGCCAGGCGCGAGCCGACGACGCGGCGGCTGCCGGCGACCTCGCGACCCGCGTCATCGATGCGGTCCGGGCCGCTCCCGGCAAGACGGTCGCCGAGTACGCCTCGGACCTGGAGGTGTCTTCGACCGCGCTGTACCGGCCCGTCAGGCAGCTGACGACGTCGGGCGCGATCGTCAAGCGCGCCCGACAGCTGTTCCCCAGCTAACGGGCCCGGCTCAGTCCTGGGCGGTTGGCTTGGCCACCTCGCGCTTGGCGCGATCGTGACCGATGTACGGCTGCATCATCGAATAGGCGAGGTCCGGCAGCAGTGCCGGCAGCTGGCTCGTCTGCCCCTGGAGGATGCGCGAGTAGACGACCTCGTAGATCCCGCCGACGATCGTCTCCGCGGTCAGGTCGGGCGGCCGCAGGCCGTTGGGCTCTGTCTCGGCGCCGCGTCGCAGCAGGTCGGCGAACCGTCGCATCATCTCGTTGCGGCGTTCGATCGCCTCGGTGCCTGCCGCGAGCACCTCGACGATCAGCATGTCCGCGTAGCGCGGATCGTCGGCGAGAAAGGTCAGGAATGCCGCGAGGCAGTTGCGGACACCGTCCGGGAACGTGTCGCTGTCGCGGTATGCACGGCGCACGGACTGCACCAGGCGCCGGATCGCCGAGTCGAGCGCGGCGAGGAACGCGTCCTCTTTGCTTGTGAACGCGTCATAGAAAGTGCGCCTCGAGACGCCGGCGGTCCCGGTGATCTGCTCGACGCTCATCGCCGCGTATCCGGCGAGACTCGTCACATCGGCGATCGCGTCGAAGATGCGCTGCCGCTGATTGGTCTGCACATACGCCCGCGAGAGCTTGTGCCGCCCAGGCGGCAGCTGATGCGGAGCACGCGTACGCGGCTTTCGCTCTGCCGGCACCGGATAAACATACATGTCTACGGCGATGTTCCTTTCAATGCACCGGTTATTGGCAGTCGATCCCCGGTCACGCCGGCTGACCATCGATCCACAGTTGCCCGGCCGCTTTCGATCGCAAACACGATTGTCTAGATTTCCGCCCTAGGCCCCGTGGCGGTGAACCAGGCACGCCACATCGGACCACGGGCTGTGTGCCCGGAGGTGCGGGAGGCCCAGAGCGGGCACGGTTTGGCGCTTCGCACGGGAGCACCGTCAGCTCCGTCGAACGGGCGCCGTCCAGCCATTAGAGACGTTTTCGTATGCAAATGCTTGACCATTCGGCGCGAGCGCAATTGCGAGCCTGCCAACCCAGCATCTGCTGCCAATGTGTGAACCGTCGAAGAATTGGCCGTAAAACCGCCCCGCAACGTCCAAAAACGCCCGAGTCTTTATTGATTGTGCAATCCCTGAGCGATACCGTTCGCGATCATGGCACGCGAGCGCATCACCGACGATGCGAGTCAGTTGCCTCGGGGGCGACATGGACTCACACATGGAGCTGTCGTCGAGCATCAACGGCAGCGGATGATCCGCGCCGTGCCGCCCGCCGTGCGCGAAAAGGGGTACGTGGCACTGACCGTGGAGGACATCGCATCGCGCGCCGGCGTCTCGCGGCGCACGTTCTATGAGAACTTCCGTGACAAGGAGGACTGCTTCGTCACGTCCTATCGTCAGCACGCTCAGGAGCTCGTCGCGATCGTGGGTGGCGCCGCCGCCGCCGGCGCTGACTGGCACGAGCGGACGCGCTTTGGCTTACGGGCGATGCTGCGTCACCTCGCCGAGCGGCCCGACCTCGCCTACATGGCGGTGATCGAGGTCAATGCGGCCGGTCCCGGATCGCTCAATGCGCGCGACGAGGCAGTCGGGCTGCTCGCCGCGCTGATCGGCGACGAGGCGTTTGTCAACGCCCCTGATCCGGCTCCCCGCCTGCTGTTGCGGACAATCGGCGGCGCGATCCTGCAGCTGATCTATGCCGCGGTGCTCGCCGGCCGAGACCGAGAGCTCGAGGAGCTGCTGCCGACGATCATGTACATGGTGCTGGTGGCCCTCGACGGCCCGCAGGATGCCGCCGCCCGGGCAGGTCTGCTCCCGGCCCGAACCGCCCCCGAGACGGGCTAGCCCAGACGGGGCCGTCATGGCAGGTCCACCAGCAGATCGGCCCAGCGCCAAGCGCCTGCCCCGTGGGCGCCACGGAATGCCGCGCGCAGAGGTCGTCTCCAACCAGCGCGAGCGGATCATCGATTCGATCGTCCACGTTTGTGCGACGAAGGGATACCCGGCGGTCACGGTCGAGGACATCACGACCTACGCCGGGGTCTCGCGGCGCACGTTCTATGACCTGTTCGCCGATAAGGAGCAGTGCTTTCTCGCAGCTTATGACCTGTGTGCCGAGCGCCTCGTGGCCCAGGTCGGCGCCGCGTTCGCAGGCGATGGCCTCGGCTGGCCCGAGCGAGTCGGTGCCGCGCTGCGGTCGCTCGCCGGCCTACTCGCGGGCGAGCCGTGCCTGGCGCGCTTCATGATCGTCGAGGTGCTCGCGGCGGGACG
>DATNKY010000474.1:0-3543 GCA_035603155.1 Solirubrobacteraceae bacterium | reverse complement strand
GGTCCCTGGCCGTCGCTCGGGATCCACGTGATCGGCCCGAGCTTGTCACTCATCCCCCAGCGGCCGACCATCTCGCGCGCGATCTGGGTCAACTGCTGGAGGTCGGACTCCGCGCCGGTGGTGATCTTGCCGTAGACGACCTCCTCGGCCGCACGGCCGCCCAGCGAGACCCTGATCTTGGCCTCGAGGTCTTCGCGTGAGTACGACACGCGGTCTGAGTCGGGCGTTGACAGGGTCACGCCGAGCGCCTGTCCGCGCGGGATGATCGACACCTTGCGGACAGGATCCGCGTCCGGGGTGAGCATCCCCACGAGCGCATGCCCCGATTCGTGGAAGGCGGTTCGCTCACGGTCCTCGGCGTTGAGGAGGATTCCTCGAGGGGCGCCAAGCAGGATCTTCTCGAGCGAGTCCGTGAAGTCGGCCATCTGAACCTTTTCGTGTCCTCGGCGCGCCGCGAGCAATGCCGCCTCGTTGGCGAGGTTGGCCAGGTCGGCGCCGACCATCCCGGGCGTAGTCGAGGCCAGCGCATCGAGGTCGACATCGTCTGCGAGCGGCATCGAGCGAGTGTGGACTTTCAGAATCTGTACGCGTCCCTTGCGGTCGGGAGCCTGCACCGCGACCCGTCGGTCGAAGCGCCCGGGGCGCAGGAGGGCCGGGTCGAGGATCTCGGGGCGGTTGGTCGCGCCGAGCACGACGACGGCCTCGGTCGGTTCGAAGCCGTCCATCTCGGTCAGGATCTGATCGAGCGTCTGTTCGCGTTCGTCGTTGGCACCGGTGATCCCGGCCGACCCCTGGCGCGAGCGGCCGATGGCGTCGAGCTCGTCGATGAAGATGATCGCCGGCGCCGCCTCTTTGGCCTTGGCGAATAGGTCTCGCACTCGTGCGGCACCGACGCCGACGATCGCCTCGATGAACTCCGAGGCGGCGATCGAGAAGAAGGCGGCGTGCGCCTCCCCGGCCACGGCGCGGGCGAGGAGCGTCTTGCCGGTCCCCGGGGATCCGAACAGCAGCACGCCGTGCGGCATCCGCCCGCCGAGACGCTCGTAGCGATCGGGCGTCTTGAGAAAGTCGACGATCTCGGTCAGCTCCGCCTTGGCCTCGTCGATCCCGGCAACGTCGTCGAACGTCACACGGATCTTCTCGGGATCGACCCGGCGCGCCTGCGAACGCCCGAAGTTGCCCAGGCCGCCGAGTCCTCCCGCGCCGGCACGAGCGCGACGCGCGAACAGGTAGAACAGTCCGATCAGCAACAACGTCGGGCCGAAACCGAGCAGGATCTCGGCGAGCACCGACGTACCGGGATTCGGGTTCTTCGCGTTGACCTGGACGTTGTGCGACTGCAGCAGAGCCGTCAACGAGGTGTGGTTCCAGAAGCTCGGAACCTGCGTCGAGAACAGGGTCGTCGGCGTGGCGTTCTTGTCGTCTGACGGATAACGGAGTTTGGCCGTAAATGTGCCCTGGACCGTGTCGCCCTTTGACGAGATCGACTTGACCTTCCCCGCATCCACCTGATTGATGAAGTAGGGGCTGAAGGGGACCTCCACGCGCGGCTCGCCGTTCGATTTGAACGTGAGGACGGAGATCCAGTTGAGCGCCAAGATGACGATCAGGGCGATCCAGAACCAGCGCAAGCGGTGAGGCGGAGTCGGCTTGTGCTCGTCAGGCGTCCCCCGGCCATCGGGCGCGGGCGCAACCCGCCATCCACGCTTGTCTTGGGGCATCGGCGTCGGCATGGCCTGTGATTCTGACGCACGATCGTCCGTTACACCGTCTGGCCCCCAACCGGCGCCGCGCCAACTTGCGCGCTGCTACGCTCGCGCGCCGCTTTCGCACGAGTTAGTTTGATTTGAGGAGGAAGTCTCTTTGCTGCGCACGCACGCTGCCTGGGGCGCCGCGACCCTGCTCGCGACCCTGCTGCTGATAACGATCCCGGCCAGTGCCCGGATCGACTATTCCGGCCAGGCCTACAACATCCTGGCCCCCGGAGAATTTGGCGGTCTACCGCCCAACCAGTTCTCGACCGATCAGGGCGTTCTCTACAACGACCTGACCCCCCTTCAGGGCCATGTCACGGCCGCCGACCTGAAGAAGTACTACCTGTCGGAGAAGTTCGGCGTCCAAGGTCCGGTGATGCGCAGCGAGCAGACCGGCCGGCCCGGCCTGCGGATCCTGCGCGACAGCCACGACATTCCGCACATCTACGGCAAGACGCGCGCCGACGTGATGTTCGGCTCCGGTTGGGTCGCGGCGGAGGACCGGGGCCTGCTGCTGTTCGAGGGCCTCGGCCCCGCGTATCTGGCGACGCTCGACGCGCCGGGCATCAACCCGTTCAGCCTCGTCACGTCGGCGCGCTCGTTCACGCCGAGCAAGCAGGCGATCGCGTTCGTCGCCAAGCAGGAGAACGTCCTGCGCCGCGCCGGCAAGCGGGGCCGCCAGGTCCTCAGCGATCTGCGCAACTGGGTCGCCGGCATCAACGCCTACGAGTCCTCGCCTGAGCAGTCGGGGCCGAAGCTCCCGCGCGCGAAGCTGCCCGACGCGATCGCCGGCTTCGCGTTCATCGGCTCGATCTTCGGTGACGGCGGAGGCACCGAGGTCGCCAACTCCAACTTCCTGGCGCTGCTGCAGCACAAGCTCGGTCACAAGGCGGGGCTGAAGGTGTTTCGCGACCTGCGCGAGGTCAACGATCCCGAGGCGCCGACGACGATCAGGAAGCGCTTCCCGTACGACGGCGTTCCCAAGGGCCCGACACCCGGCGCAATGGTGATCGACCCGGGTTCAGAGAGCACCGCCGAGAGCGCCGCGGTCGCCACCACCGCTGCGTCGCATCGCCTCGCGTCGAACTTCATCATCGCCGGCTCCAAGCATTCCGCCGACGGCCACCCGCTGGCCGTCATGGGTCCCCAGCTGGGGTACTACTACCCCGAGATCGTGATGCAGGGCGATCTGCACGGCGGCGGGATCGACGCCGAAGGGATCATCGCCCCGATCTCCCCGTACGTGTTCATCGGCCGCGGTCGTGACTTCGCCTGGAGCCTGACGAGCGCCACGTCGCAGAACGAGCAGCAGTTCCTCGAGAAGCTCTGCAACCCGAACGGGAGCCGTCCGACGCGCGCCTCGACGCACTACATCTACAAGGGCCGCTGCCGGGCGATGAAAGTGTTCGACGCGGGCATGATCGGCGCCGGCCAGGGGCAGCCCGCCCACGAGGTCACGTTCCTCGAGAGCGTCCACGGCCCGATCAGCGGCACGGTCACCGTCCACGGCCGGCCGTACGCGGTCGCGCTCGACCGCTCGACGCGCGGCGATGAGCCGGGAGGGGAGATTGCGCTCAGTGACCTGGACTCGAACCGGGTCCACAACCCCGAGCAGTTCTTCCGCGCCGTCAACCACTTCGGCACGACGTTCAACTGGCCCTACATCGACAGCAAGCACATCGCCTACTTCTCGTCGGGCAAGCTGCCGATCATGGCGCCCGGGACGAACCCGAGCCTGCCGACGCTCGGCACCGGCAAGTACGACTGGCGCGGCTGGCTGCCGCTCGAC
>DATNKY010000370.1:0-4471 GCA_035603155.1 Solirubrobacteraceae bacterium | reverse complement strand
GCTCGTCGGGCCAGTACCGCACGCGCACGTCGGCGCGCGACGCCGCCGCGTGCTTGAGGGTGTTAGTCAGCGCTTCCTGCACGATGCGGTACGCCGACACGCCGATCATCGGCGGCAACGAGCGTTCATCCCCTTCGACGCTGACCGCGACAGCGAGCTCGAACTCACTCACGCTCGCCGCCAGCCGCGGAAGCTGACTCAGGCCAGGACGCGGAGCCAGCAGATCGTCCTGGTCGCCGGCCTGCCGCAGGAATCCGAGCAGGCGATGCAACTCCCCCACCGCCTGTCGGCTCGAGAGCTCGATCGCGGTCAACGACTCCTTCGCCTTGACACGGTCACGGTCGATCACGACGCGGGCAGCGCCGGCTTGGACGCCCATCATGCTCACGTGGTGGGCGACGACGTCATGCAGCTCCCGCGCGATCCGCACGCGCTCCTCGAACACGGCGTGCTCGGCCTGTGTCGCACGTGACTCCGCCACCTCGGCCTGCTCGGCCCGGGCGCGGACGGCAAGGCCTGCAACCCAGGCGACGGCGAAGTCGACGGGAATGAAGACGAGCTGGTAGACCGAGTGCCCGGGGATGAGGTAGACGATGGTCGCCACAGCGCCGACGACGATCGCCAGTCCGAGGCCAGCCCGCCGGACGTCCCGAAGGTTCCCGAGCAGGAATGCGACCGCCAGCTGCATCGGGAAGAGGGACTCGGGGTACGGGATCAGCAGCGGGTCGACGAACGAGATTCCCACGGCCAAAAGGAAGAACGCCGCCGGTCCGGCAAACGGAAACCATCGCCGCGCGAACACGGGTAGCACCAGGATCGCGAGCGCGGGAAGGCAGAACCACAGCGTCGTTGTCGGAGCTCCGGACGAGCCGCGTCCGAGCACCACGTTAAGCATCGCCACGATCGTCAGCAGCGCGATCAGCAGGTCGAACCAGTACGCGCGGGCGGGATGTTCGATTCGGCTCACGCATCGAACGTACTCCCCCAGTTCGCGGACCGCCTCCCACAAGGTCAGACCCGGGATCCCTCTCAAGTACTACCCACCTCCGAACCGGCAGCCTGGCGACGACGCCGCGCTGGCGACACCTCGCCCTAACGGCGCCCACACGCTCGGGACGACGCCCACACTGCACCACTGGCGCGACGCACGGCGCTGCCGCCACGCGCGCCCGGACGAGGCGCCGGAGCCGCTACCGGTCAGTCCCCCGCGCTTACGGCCAAGACCGCCGCATCCCCGCCGCTGCGGAGCTCATCAAGAACGAACGCTTCCGATCCGCCAACTGCCAAAGGGAGGCCTCGAGCCCGATGCCCGTGCCGGTTTTTGTGGTTGTTGTTGATTGTGGGAGCGACCTACCACGAGTGCGACGCGAGGTCGCACGCATTGAGTAAACACGCGGGGCTGGAGGCTAGGTCGATGACACTCGGCGTGCGCTCCACCCCTGAGCTCCGCGGCGATCACGGGCGGCGGAAGACGTCGTGCTTCCCAATCCGGCGCCAGACGTGCAGCTCCCGACGGATCTCGTCGCCATACTCGACCGTCGCGCGTCCCTCAGCCGCCCAACTCGTCTCCCAGACGCTCGGGTGGATGAGGTCAAGCGCGTCGCCGGGTACCTCGTCTCAGCAACTGCCACCGACGGTCGCGACCACGTGGCCGTCAGGGCACGTGGCCATGAACCAGTTGACGCCTACCAGGACGGCGCCGGTCAACGTGGCGCCGTTCAGGTTGGCGAACTCCAAGTCCGCATTCCTGAGATTTGTATCGGTCAAGTTGGTCCCTTGGAGGTTGGCCCATCTCATGTTCGCGTTCCCGAAGTTGCTGCCGTCGTCCGGCGGAGGGTTGTGACCCGTCAGATTCATCCCAGCGAAGTTCGCGCCGCGCAAATCGCTTGCCGCCACGTTCACGACGCCGTCGCCGACAGGCCTGAAGTCGCACAACTGCTGATGCGATCCCTGGAAGTTGGTGCTGGGACAGTCGGCCCCGACGGCTGTCGGATAGCACGCCAGGGTGCCCGAGGAATCAAAGGCCATCGGCGCGTCCGAGTCGGCACCGGTGGGAGTGCAGTGCTGCCCGGCAAGGGCGAGAGCCCCGGAGGGCCCCGACGGGCCAGTTGCCCCCGGCGGGCCAGTCGGGCCCTGCGCGCCGGCCGCGCCCTGCTCCCCAGTCGCGCCGGTGTCACCCTTGGGTCCCGGGGGGCCGGCAGGGCCGGCCGCGCCCTGGTCCCCGGTCGCACCGCTGTCACCCTTGGGTCCCTGGGGGCCGCTGGCGCCGTTGGATCCGGAAGGACCGGGTGAGCCCTTTGCCCCCAAGGGACCCCGCGCCCCGCGGTGCCCGGTTCGGTTCCAGGAGATCTTGTACTGGCCGCGGGGGCACGCCGCCGACGCGCTCGTGAGGTTGAGCGTGTGGAACGCCTGGGTGACGCAAGCATAGAAACGACCAGCCGACGAGGAGCCCCGAACGGCGACGGCGTATGAGGTGCCGCCGAGCGCGATGAACAGCGCCAGCCACGCGATGTGGTGCCGCCGCACGTACCCACCGAACGCCCGCGCCGCGCTTGCGAGGAGGCTCATCCAGCCGATTATCTACCTTGGGACACCCCCGCCGCAAGGCCAACGCCGGGTGTCGCGGCAGGCGACCACGCGGAGAAGCGAGCCGTCGTCTCAGCGGACACGGACTTCGGAGTCCTCCTCACGACCTGCAAAGGAGACCTCGCCGTCGGTGAGCCTCTTCCGACACGGCAGTGCTCTCAGGGCTCAGGAGCGGCGAGCATGCTCAGAAACAGTTCATGGAAATGTGCCGCGCTGGAACGCCTTGGCTCACCGCTAGGCCATCATCTCGCGCCTGCTCTGAAGTGGCACGTCCGCGCAGCATCAGGCCGGGGGCGATCCGCCGTTCCCGGAGCCGTGGCCACGGATCCGCCGGCGGCCGACGCCGTGAATCTGCGGCGGGCGGTCGCGCGGTTATTTGAGCTGGAGCGAGCTCCAGTCCAGGCCGTATTCGGGCTGGAAGACAACCGAGGGGTAGTCGATCCGGTCTGAGGTGAAGAGCGGAAACGTTTGGTGTCCGACCATGGCGAAGTACGCCTTGCGGCCACCAGCGATCGAGTGCCCGCCAGCGCGAGGCAACTGATTTGAGGCTGTTCGAAAGCACAGGCGTCATTGCCTTGACTGCGTGCTGGATCCGCGGATCATCGACGTGGCTCGCGTTGTCGTGCGGGTTCGAGGACGCGTACCGCAGCATGTAGGAGTCGGTCGACTCGGGGACCCGCGATCGCCTGGGGCGACTTCAGCGAATTAGCAGACGAAACGCGACTATCCGATCTCAGCCGAAAGCGCTGCGCCTTACTTGTAATGAAGGGGTTTTCGGTTCGAGTCCGAAGGCGGGCTCTCCACAAAAACCCAGGTCGCGCCGGGGATTGCTCAGCTCGCGTGACGGCTCGCTTCAGTGGACTGCGTCCATGAACCGCGCAGGGGTGATCGGCAGCTCCCTGAATCTGATTCCGACGGCGTCGAAGACGGCGTTGGCTACCGCCGCGGCGACCCCGGTCGCGCTGAGCTCGCCGATCCCTTTGGCTCCGAGCGGGCCGGCGTTGTTGTCGACCTCGTCGACGAACGAGACATCAATTTCCGCTGGGATGTCGGCGTTGACGGGTAGTGCGACGCCCGCGAGGTTCTGGGAGTGCCAGCGGCCGAGTTGTGGCTCGAGCACGCTTCTCTCGCTGGTGGCCATGCCCCACCCCCACACGATCCCTCCGATCATCTGCGAGCGCGCGGTGCGCTCGTTGATGATGCGTCCGGCGCTGTAGACACCCGTCGCTCGGCGCAGCCGGACATTGCCAAGCGCCTCATCGACGCCCACTTCCACGAAGACGACACCAAACGTCCGTGTGGCCATGTCGTCGGGACCAGCGTCGGCCACCGCCCCGCCCGGGAGGTTGAAAGCTCCTTCGGTGACGATCTCGCCACCGGCGCGTCTGACCAGCTCGCTCAGCGCGATCCGGCTGGGTCCGCGGTGCAGGCGTCCATCGGCACAGGTCACCTCATCGGCCGGCCATCCAGCAAGCTCCGCGAGGCGGTCGCGCACCTTGCGGGCGCCATCGAGGACCGCCGCTCCCATGCCGATGGTCGTGCCTGAGCCATAGGTTGGGCCGGCGAACGGGAGTGTGCTGTCGCCGGCGCGAAGCTCGATCGTGTCGGGACCAAGTCCGAGGACGCTGGCGGCGATCTGCGGGAAGATCGTTCGCGGGCCCTGTCCGATGTCGGTGAACCCGGCCTCGATCATCAGGCGCGCCGTCTGATCAAGCGTGAGTCGAGCTTGTGAGGGGAAGCGATATTGCCCCTGGGTTGCGTCGGCCAACCCGCACCCAACTAACCAGTTGCCATCGCGTGAGCCGCCGCGGGGACGGTCTCGCCAGCCGAATCGCCGGGCGCCTTCGCCGTACGCCGCCGCCAGTCTCTTGGACGACCATGGCCT
>DATNKY010000351.1:0-3116 GCA_035603155.1 Solirubrobacteraceae bacterium | reverse complement strand
CTGGTGAGGCCCTTGGTGCCGGAAAGCACGGTGGATAGCGTGTCCACCTGCCACGGCGTGCTGCCGGCCTCATCGGCTGTTCCGGCCCAAAGGTTGACCACCAGCTCGCCGTCAACCCAGGCTGCGACCGCCGCGCCAATTTCCTTGCCCTGCACGAAGTTCTGCGTGAAGGCCCTGCGCACGCCGTCAAAACGAGTCGCGCATGAGCCATGGATGGCGATGTCGGCTGTGGCACCTGGATGCTGAATTCGGTCAGCCTCCTCAGCTTGCCGGGGTCGGCCTCGCCGGCCGCCAGGCCGCCATAGGCGCATTAAGCGTTCTCAGCCTAGTCCGCCTTGGTTGCCAGTGCCGGTATCGAGCGGGCAACGGGAATCGAACCCGCGTAGCTAGTTTGGAAGCTTTTTTCGGGGTTCGGCTGCGGTTTGCTCGGGTCGGCGGTACAGGCGCGGAGGTCGTCTACTTCATGTCCCTGGAGCCAAGAGGGTAACGCTAGCGGGCGATGGCCACCGATGTCGACGTGTCGATCCGGCCGCGCAAGGAGTGGGCGCTCCTGTACAAGCAGAAGCAGCTGGCCAAGGCCTGACCCGTGCGCCATGTCCTCGCAGGCCTACGATCCACCCTGAGATCGGGCCTGAGGAGGGGAAGCGGTCCACGTCGTTTATGCCTAATGCTCATAGGCATGAGTAGCACCGACAACGCGCGGCGGGACCGTCTCGATGAGCGCTCGTTTCGTCTGGGCGCCGGGTTCAAGGAACAGGAACGCGGGCAGGTCCTCGAAGAGCTGTCCGCGCTGGGTCCGCACCTGGCCAGGTGGGACCCGAGCGAGGTCGAAGTCGACGTGTCCGTGCGCGAGCGCGGCGGTAAAGAGCAGCGCGTAACGCTCCGCGCGTTTCTGCCGGGCTGCCCGCCGCTCGTGGCGGTTGGATACGACCGGGATCTCATGCGGGCTCTCGCCGAAGCCAAGCGGGACCTGATCACTCAGATCGATCGGCACAAGACGGAGCGTGAACCCAAGAGCAACCGTCAGCTGCGGCGCGACACCATCCGCCACCCGGGGTCGAGCGCGGGCGCGGGGTCGTGAGCAAGCACAGCCGGGCGGCGACGCTGACGCCGGACGAGCTCGCCCTTCTCGAGGCCGAGCTGGAAAAACTGAAGCGGCGGCGCGAGCGCGTGGCGGCCGACCTCGACAGCATCCGGGATACGGTCGGCGACCTCGTCGACGCCGATGCGGCGGACCAGATTGGCCTCGCCGACGAGCTGACCGCGATCGACGACCGGATCGCCGAACTCAACTGGCATCTGCACGGTGGGCGACCCGAGTCCGAGGTGCCGGGCGCGCTGCCGGACGGCACCGAGGTGACGCTGCGCTTCCCGGATGAGGAGTCCGTTCACCTGCGGGTGGTCGCGATCGCCGGAGACGTGCCGGCCGTGGACGAGCACGCGTTGGCGCCGGACAGCCCGATGGGGCTCGCCCTGGCAGGCCACCAGCCAGGGGACGTCGTGACATTCGAGACGCCGCAGGGACCACAGCAGGTCGAGCTGGTGGCGGTCCGGTATCCCTACTAAAAAGCCGGCGCGCATACGCAGCCCGCCGGGTGTGAAGATAAGTCGGCGAGCTTCGCCGCGAGCACGTCGCACTTATCCGTGTCGGGGACCGACCCCAACAACGACGCCGCATGTTTTGCCAACTCCCGCGGGACGCGGCCGGCAAGCGCACGCAACACTGTGTTCGGCGACTACCCGATCAACGCGGTTCGCCGCGAGCGTGTGTCGGATTGGGTGGGGCGCATGGTACGGACGCGGGACATGCCCAACGTCTCGAATAAGCGTTCGACCTGCGGTGACACCCCTACCAGGGGCTTTGGTGGAGCGGGCGACGGGAATCGAACCCGCGTAGCTAGTTTGGAAGACTAGGGCTCTACCATTGAGCTACGCCCGCATGTATTAGTCGAGCGCGACTTTACGGCGCGGCAGACATCAAATCCAAATGTTGTCGGCCCGTGACCTGGTCGTGAGGCCGCTACAGGGACGGCGTGGCTTGGCCGTAGGATTTCGAGGTCACCGCGGGGTGTAGCGCAGCTTGGTAGCGCATCCGCTTTGGGAGCGGAAGGCCGCAGGTTCAAATCCTGTCACCCCGACTGGCATGCCACACCCAACGGGCTTGGGCATTACAAGACCAGTCAGTACAACCGAGGAGCGCACGCGTGAAGAGCACCGTCGAGCAGCTGAGCCCAACCCGGGTTCGCATCAACGTAGAGGTGCCTTTCAAGGAGCTACAGCCAGACTTCGACCGGGCTTACAAGGAGCTTGCCAAGCAAGTGCGGCTCCCGGGTTTCCGTCCGGGCAAGGCCCCGGCCAGGCTTCTCGAAGCCCGTGTCGGCCGGGAGACGATCCTGGACCAGGTCGTCAACGAAGCGTTGCCCAGCCGCTACGGCCAGGCCGTGACCGAGTCCGACGTGCGGCCTCTTGGCCAGCCTGAGATCGAGGTCACCAAAAAGCAGTACGGCGAGGAGCTGACCTTCACCGCCGAGGTCGACGTCCGCCCCGACTTCACCCTGCCCGATCTGAGCGCGCTGACGATCACCGTCGACCCGATCAAGGTCAGCGATGAGGAAGTCGACGCCGAATTGCAGTCGCTGCGTGCCCGGTTCGGCACCCTGACCGGAGTCGAGCGTGCCGCCGCCTCCGGCGACTTCGTGTCGATCGACCTGTCGGCCAACATCGACGGCGAGGACGTGCCCGAGGCGTCCACGAAGGGCCTGTCCCACGAGGTCGGCTCCGGCCAACTCGTCGACGGCCTCGACGACGTGCTCATCGGCCTGAAGGCCGGTGAGTCCGGGACGTTCACCACTGAGATGGCCGCCGGCCCGCACGCCGGCCAGGAGGCTGAGGTCACCGTCACCGTCGTCTCGGTCAAAGAACGCGAGCTGCCCGAACCCGATGACGAATTCGCGCAACTGGCAAGCGAATTCGACACGATCGACGAGTTGCGTGCCAATCTGTCCGATCAGGTCAGCCGGGCCAAGCGCGTCCAGCAGGCCGAGGAGATCCGCACCGCCGCGTTGGACACGTTGATCGAGCAGGTCGACATGCCGCTGCCCGAAGCGGTTGTGCAG
>DATNKY010000200.1:0-9356 GCA_035603155.1 Solirubrobacteraceae bacterium | reverse complement strand
CGGGGCGACGGCCGGCTCGGGCTCGGCTGGACCGCTGGGTTCCTGCGCGGCGACCGCCTCGAGCGCCTCCCGCGCCTCTGCGTGAGCCTCGGCCTCGGCGGCGACCTCAGCAGCTGACTGCTCGGGGGGCTTGGCCGCGATTGCCGCCGCGACGTGAGCGCTCGGCGCCGCCGCTGGCGCCGGGCCGGCCTCGGTGGCCTGCTTCTTGCCGAGTTCCTCGCCCTTGGCTTCGGCCTTGGCGATCCGCCGGCGCGTGTCGGCGTCCACTTTGCTCTCGAGCGCGGTCACCGGCCCGAGGTTCGGCTGCGCGTCCGCTTCGCCCCCGTCGGCCTGGGAACCGGCCGCGCCGGGCGCCGGGCCGGTGGCGCCGCCCTCGCCGGGCTTGCCGGCCAGCACCTGCGGTGCTCCCGCCGGTGCGGTCACGGCGCCCGCGGCGCCGGGCTGTTTGTCGGCGCCCGACCCGAGCGCCGGCGCGGCGCCGGCGCCGGCGGCCTGTCCTGCTGCGGTCTTTCTCGCGGCGGCTCGCGCTGCGCGATCGCCGAGCCCGGCGATTGGCTTGGCCTTCGGGGCACGGGCCGCTCGGGCGTGGGTGGCGGCGCCCTCGGCGTGCGCGGCGGCCGTTTCAGCGTCTGTTCCGGCCGTCCCGGCACGAGCGGCGGCATCGGCGCGCGACGGAGCCGCCTGCGCTTGGGCCGGGAGCGGCTGCTCGACCTCGGGCTCGGTAGTGGGCGGCGCGCCGCGCTCCCCGTCCTCCTGAGCCGGTGAGATCGTCGGTCTCGTCGGCTGCTCTTCCTCGGTCACGGCCGCGCCAGACAGCGCCTTCGCGCTGCGCTCGCGCTGGTCGGGCGTCAGGACCTCCTGTACCCGTGCGATCACCGCAGCGCGGGTCGCCGCCTCCAGCCGGGAGAGTCGGCGCTGCGTGTGCGCTCCGGCGTCGGCCGGGTCGCGCTCGAGCGCACGGACCACGTCGAGCGCGAGCTCCTCGACGAACGGGTTGGCGGGCGACGTCGAGGCTCGGTCCTGCGGGAGCGAGTCCATCCAGCGGGCGATGTGGGGGCCTGCCTGCGACCCGCCGGCACCGGGCGTGACTCCGGGCGGCGTCGACGTCTTGGGAGACAGCGCCAGCTCGGCGGCGTCACGCGCCTGGCGCTCGTCCGCGCGCCGCGCGTTCATCGACTCGAGCGCGAGCTTCGCGGTCAGCTTTGGGACGCGCTCGCCTGCCTGTGACTGCTGGATCGTGTGGGCGAGCTCGTGGGCGAGCAGCCTGCGGCCATTGAGCTTGGTCGGCTCGAACGCGCCGGCTTGGAAGTAGATGTCGCTGCCGATCGTGAACGCCCGCGCACCGAGGGCCCGGGCCGAGCTGTCGGCGCGGGAGTCCTGATGAATCCGGACCTCGGAGAAGTCGCAGCCGAAACGGGCCTCCATCTCGCGACGCAGCTCGTCGGGCAGCGGCCGTCCCGGCGACGCCTCGAGCTCCTGCACGGCGACCGCCGCGCGTCCGTCGTCCTCGTCGCGCCGTGACGGCGCGCGATCCGGGATCTCGACGCGCGCCTTCATCTGCGCCCCCCGCCGAGGTGATCGGCGATCGAACGCGCGGCGGCCCGGCCGACGGCCTCGGGACCGCGATCGTCCCCGAGCTCGTATTCGAGCCCGGCTCGAGTCCGTACCGCTGCACGCGGGCGACGCTCGGTGAGCTGTCCGGCGAGCTCATCTCGCAGGGCGGCGACGACGGCGTCGCGGTCACCGTGGTCAAAGCCGACCAGCACGAGCTCGTCGATCTCGACGTTGACTGCGCGACCGGTCATGCCCTGCCCCCGGTCTTGACGGTGCCCGGACGGCGGCTCATGCCCAGCCCGCGGTGGCCGCTCACACGGCTACTCATGCCCAGCCCCCGATCTCGGAAGCCGACAGCGGCCGTTCGAGCTTGCCGTACTCGCTGCGCGCGGCGCGCAGCAGGTGCGCCATGCGCACCGGCTCCTCGCTGTCGGCGGCGAGGAAGGCGGCGCCGAGGGCGATGTTGCGGATGTTGCCGCCGGAGACGTTGAGTCTCGCGAGCGCGCTGAGATCGAGGTTCTGGCGCGGGACCGCGGACGGGAAGATCAGCCGCCAGATCTCCTGCCGCGCGGCGGCGTCGGGGAACGGGAAGGTGACGACGAACCGGAGCCGGCGCAGGAACGCGGGATCGACGCCGTCCTTGAGGTTCGTTGTGAGGATCGCGAGGCCGCGGTAGGCCTCCATCCGCTGCAGCAGATAGCTGACCTCGATGTTGGCGTAGCGGTCGTGGCTGTCCTTGACCTCGGTCCGCTTGCCGAACAGCGCGTCGGCCTCGTCGAACAGGAGGATCGCGCCGCCCGCGTCGGCGGCATCGAACACCTGGCGCAGGTTCTTCTCGGTCTCGCCGATGTACTTGCTGACGACCGAGCTGAGATCGATCCGGTACAGATCGAGCTCGAGCTCGGCGGCGAGGACCTCGGCCGCCATCGTCTTGCCGGTCCCGCTGACGCCGCTGAACAGGGCAGAGATCCCAAGCCCGCGGCTGCCTTTGCCGGCAAAGCCCCAATCGTCATAGACCGTCGCGCGGCGTCGGACCTGGGCGACGATCTCGCGCAGCGTGCTGAGCTGCCCCGCCGGCAGCACGAGCTCGTCCCAGCGGGCCACCGAGTCGATTCGCTGAGCGAGATCGTCGAGCGCCGGGCGGGATCGCTCTCGGCACGCCTGCCACAGGGCGCCCTCGAGCGAGCCGCCGCCGGCGGACTCGAGCAGCGCCGCCTCGCTCGCTGCCGACACCGCCGCGAGGTCGAGGTCGAACTGTTGCGCGACGCGTTGGACCGTGCCGTCGAGCTCACCCGTGCGATCGCCGAGCGCCGCGCGCCACAGCTCCGAACGCTCGACCGCCGTCGGGCGGTCGACCAACACCTCATGCCCCGCCGCGACCGCCGCCAGCGGCGCCGTGCACTGGACGATCAGGACCGCCTCGAGCCGCGCGGCAAACTGCGCCAGTCGAGTTGCGGTGGCCTGATCGAGCTCGCAATCATCGGCGTCGATCAACAGTGCGCTGCCCGACAGCGCCGCTTCCCGCTCCCAGCGCCGTCGCAGCTCGCCGAGCTCGCGCGGCGACATCGGCAACGACGCGGCGCGGATCTGGCGCAGGCGCCACCCCTCGCGCTCGCAGATCGCCGCTGCGACGGCGCCCTTGGCGTCCGAGCTGCGCCCCACGAGCGCAAGCAGCGGCCACTGACCGGCCTCCCGGCGCAGCTGGAGTTCGCCCCCGAGCCGCTGCACGACCATCGCCTGCGACGGAGCGAGGCGGCGCTCGCCGTCGTACTCGCCGATCACGCAGTCGAGCTTGGCGTCGAGATGGTGGACGCCGAGCAGGAAGTGCAGGATCCGCTCGTCGATCGTGAGCCGACCGGTGACCAGCGTCGGTTGCGGGTCGACCTCGAGCAGACGCCAGTGACGCAGCGGGCCACCGGGCGAGAGCGCGCTCCAGTGGGGCTCGGCGAGGTGGCGGAGCGCCAGCGCGAAGCTCGCGTGCGCGCGTGATGGATCCCCGTGGGCGTCGGCGCAGGCCGCCGCCAGCGACGGGTCGAGCTCGACCGCGGCGCAGAGCCCGAGCAGCTCGCGCTCGAAGCAGGTCAACCCGAAGAGCGCCGCGAGTGCGCCCAGCCCCGGCCAGTCGCCGCCCGCCGCCCATCTGCCATCGCCGTCGGCTTCTTCGGCGCGCAGCCGCGCCGCCAGCGGCGCGAAGCGCTCGCCGACATCCGTCAGTGTCCAGTCGCTGACGGTGGTCATGACTTGACGTTCACCGTCGGCCCGATGTAGGAGCCGAACGTCGGGCTGGAGGAATCGGAGTCGAGCTCGAGTGGGCTGGAGACGCCCCCGACCTGGACAAACACGAGCGCGCTGCCGGTCGCGAGCGTGGTGGGGATCGCGAACGTCGCGCTCGTCGACGGCGTGTCCGCGGAAGCGGTCGGATCGAGGGTCCGCGCGATCCCCGTCGAGCCGATGAACAGCACCACGGTGTCGCTGGGCAGGACCGCCGGCGACACGTCGATCGTCAGGTTCTGCCCGAGGGTCGCGACGAGCCCGCCGGCGGGGATGTTCTGGATCGACGGCGCGACCAGAAACGGGAATGCGTTGGAGCCGAAGAGCGGGCGCGTCTCGGTGCTGCCCTCGAGCGTCACGGGCTCGATCACCTGAACCGTGTTCTGGCCCGCGCCCAGAGTCGACGGCAGCGAGATCTCGATCTGCGTGGGGGAGACCGACCCGGCGGCCGGGGTTATGTCGCCGCTCGGGAGGCGGACGAAACCGCCGGGCGACATCAGGCCCTCGCCGTTGATCGTCAGCGTCCCAGGGATCGTGACCGGCTGTGGGCTCACGGATGCGATCTGGGGCGATTGCATCGGCAACGCGGTGATCTGCGCGACGCGCACCGGCCACTCGCGCTGCGTCTCGACGGTGCGCTGGATCAGCACGACCGAGGCCTGGTAGCCGACCGATAGCCGGTAGCTGGTCTGAAACACCGTCCACAGCCGGTAGAGGTCCTCCTCGGTCAGCATCTGGGGCGCGAGCTTCACGAGCTCGACCTGATCGGCGAGATCCGAGCCCGCGACCGGCGAGCCGGGCGCATTGACCGACGCCTCGATCGCGCTTCGGTCGAGGTAGCCGGTGTCGTGGACGATGCTCATCGCGTGAGCCATCAGGTGGTGGGTGTCGATCTCGCCGCCGAGCCCGTAGGCGGTCAGCAGGTAGTGGAGATCGAGCGCGAGCACGGGCTGGCTGGTCAGGTTGCCGTTGGCGTCGCGGATCGGCAGGTCGGCGTTGGTCCAGCCGCAGTTGGGCGAGACCTGGTACAGGTAGAGGTTCAGTCGCCGCTCGGGCTGCTGGGGGTCCGGGGCCGCCTGGTCGGGCGGCGCGTTGGTCACGGTCGTCGGCCCGAGCGCCGGGTTGTCCTGGACGTTGCGCAGCAGGTCACTGAACGTCTGTGTGACGGCCGCGATCGCGAGCGTGTTGCTCATCCGCGGCTCCGCTGCTCGAGGTACTCGTCGAGCGCCAGCGCGGGCCTGCGCGGCGGCCGGCTGGGACGCTCGGGTGGGCGTGGCGGCGCCGGCGCGTCGCCGGCGGCGCGCAGCTCGATCCGGCCGATCGCGATCGTCACCGTCGGCGGCACCGCCGCGGCCCGATCGCCGTCGACGGTCGTCGCGATGGGCGCTGGCGCAATCGGCGCGGTCGTGGAGGGCGGCGGCTCGAGCCGCCGTACATAGACCGGTTCGCCGCGGTCGGTGCCAGACCGGAGATCGTCTGGCACCGCATTGCGCACCGGCTCGCGCGGACTCGGAACGAGCTCGGAGATCGGCCCGGCGACGCGCGCCCGCTCGCTCGCCACGACGGGCTCCGGTCTCGGTGAAGGGCTTTCGGCGGGCGTGGCCACGGACCTCGTCGGCGGGTCGGCGCGAGGGCGCTCATCCGACGAAACCGGCTCGCGCACGACGATCTCGCGCTCGACCGTCCGCGTCCAGTCGGTGATCCGCTGCGGGCTGACCTCATGTGCGGCGGGCATAGGCCCAGGCGTAGGCTCGGACGCGACCGGTTGCGCGGGGGTCCGCTGCACGACCTGACGAGGCTCACCGTCGACGGCGGGTGCCGGCACCCTCTCCACCGAGACCGGTCGCCCGGCCACGGCCCCGGTCACGACCGTTTGCTCGCCTGGCTCGGAACCGGCCGGGTCAAGTCCGGCCGGTTCGCCGAACCGCAGCCTCGGCGGCGGCGCGAGCCGGCCGGGCCGGCCCAACGCGCGCGCGGCGAGATTGTCGAAGTAGCCACTCACCCGATCACCATCTCCACGTACCGGCGCCGACGAGCCGGGGGCAGCGCGGCGATCTCGCTCTCGGACCACCCGTACGAGCGCGCGAGCAGGTGGACGTCGGCGAGCAGGCGCCGGCCCTCCGCGTCGAGCTCGGCGAGCACCAGCGCAGGGACGTCGAGCACGGCGTTCCACCGCGTCGTGCAATCGAGGCAATTGAGCTCGAGCGGCTCGCCCGCGAGGTCGAAGCGCTCCAGACGCCGCTGGGCCTCCTCGAGCACAGCCGCCGGCACTGCGTCCGGGCTCACCTCGAGGCCGTCGCGCAGGCACGCCGACACGCACGCGGCGGCCAGTGTCGCCGCCGCACGCTCGAGCTCGCCGGCGCTCCGCGCGCGAGTCACGTCCCCGACCGTCGGGAGCCGCAGCTCGAGCTCGTACTCGCCGCTCGTCAGCGACAGCTCACCGCGAACCGGCTCGGCGAGGGCGTGCAGCAGGTCATCAACCGCGAACTGCAGCTCGATCATCGCCCCGCACCCAGGGCACGCCGACACGGCCCGCAACTCGGGGCCGTAGCGCTCGCGGTAGAGCTCGAGCAGTTGCCTGTCGCAGCTGCGCAGCGCCAGTCGCTCGGCATCGGCGGGCGGCGAGTCGGTCAGCGCCGCGATCGCGGCGATCGCGCGCTCGTGCGACGAGCCCCCTCTCGTTGCGAGCTCGAGGACATCGAACTGATCGCCCATCGCCCCGCTTTACGTCGCCGCTCCGGTGACCGGCTCCTGCGGCTCGGTCACCGACGTGTCGCGCTCCCAGCCCTCGTTCTCGAGCTTGAGCGTCTGGATCGCGACCGCGTTGGCGTTGGCGTCGAACTCGGGCAGCGCCTGGTACTCCGACGGCCAGCACCGCAAAACGTTGTAGGCCAGTACGAGCTGGCCGGCCTCGTTGTAGACCTCGATGATGATGTCCTTGCGGAAGTCCTTGAGCGAGACCTCCGCCCCGAGCCCGGCGCCGAGCGCCCAGACCTTGTTGGCCCAGGCCTCGAACTCGAGGTCCTGGGTGACGCCGCGCTCGAGCGTGATCGGTTCGTACTCGGTGCGCCCCGGAGACTTGCGGCTCGTGCTCGGATCGCCGCCGTCGCGGTGCTTGACGACCTCGGTGATCCGCTTCGGCGCGCTCATCTTGTGGACCGCGGCGATGTACTTGCCGTCCCACTTGAGGCGGAACTTGAAGTTCTTGTACGGGTCGAAGCGGGTCGGATTGGCGGGAAACTGTGGCATCGCTTCAGCACTCCTTTAGCTGCTCTGGCCAGCGAGCTGTTCGATCTGCAGGACGACGAACTCGGCCGGCTCGAGTGGCATGAACCCGACGACGATGTTCACGATGCCGTTGCCGATGTCGGCCTGGGTCGTGGTGTCCGAGTCGCACTTGACCAGGTAGGCGTCGGTTGGTGTCACGCCCGCGAACGCGCCCTGCCGGAACAGGCCGTTCATGAAGCTGCCGACGTTGAGCCGGATCTGCGCCCACAGGGACGCGTCGTTGGGCTCGAACACGACCCATTTGAGCCCCTCGAACAGACTCTCCTCGATGTAGTCCGCGGTCCGGCGCACCGCCGCGTACTTCCACTCGCTCGCCTGCTGGTCGGCGCCGAGCATCGTCCGCGCTCCCCAGACGACCGAGCCGTAGACCGGGAACGAGCGCAGCACGTTGACCCCGAGCACGTTCAGCGATCCGTTGTCGGCGTCATTGAGGTTGGTGACGAGGTTGGCGCCGAGGACCGAGGCCTCGGTCCCGGCGGCTGATTTCCAGACGCCGCGGTTGGCGTCGATACGGGCGATCACGCCCGCGATCGTCCCGCTGGCCCCGACGTCGCGCAGCGCGTTGCCGGCGAGCGGGTCCGGGATCGTCAGCCGCGGGAAATAGACCCCGGCGGCCGAGCTCGGCGCCGGCAGCGGGCTGCCGGATCCGGTCAGCAGCTCGACCATCGCGGCCGCGTTCTGGACGTTCTGCGGGATGTCGACGAGCACGTACGCGCGCTTGGCCGTGCAGTAGGTGACGGCCGCGCCGTACACGTGGGCGCAGTCGGCGGCGTCGAGCTTGACGGCGCCGGGCAGGCACAGGAGGTTGAAGATGAACGGCGCGATCTGGTCGAGTGCCTGGATTCCGGCCTCGAAGTCCGATGCCTGTGGCGTGCCGCCGTCGCCTCCACCTGACAGCGGCGTGAACGGCCCGATGCTCGGCGAGCTGATGATCGTCGGGTCGCTGACGCTCTTGCCCTCGAAGCCCGTCGCGACCGCGGGCAGATCGGTCGCCGAGACCGAGCTCGGCACCGAGACCGTGATCAGCGCCGAGACGCCGTTGATCGCGTTCGGCGCGAAGCTCGCGCTGGTCGGATCGAGCGACAGGTTGCGGTAGACCTCGCTCGCGAGCACCTGGAAGGAGCCGGCCGATCCGGTCGCCTGTCGGACGACGAGGTTGAACGTCTCGGTCGTCGCGCCCGCGGGCTGCTGTTGGTCGACGGCTACCTGGATCTCGTCTGCCCACACTCCGGGCGAGATCGCGGTCACGTCGAGGACGTCGGTCGAGGCCGAGTCGTTGAGCGAGATCTTGGCCGCCGCCGCCGCGTTGCCGGCCACGGGCGGGGTCGCGTCCGGCTGGCCGGCATCGGTGATCCGGACGATCCAGGCGCTGGTGCCGCCGTTGAGGAAGAACTGCTGCACGCCATAGCTGGCCTCGCTGAGCGAGTTCAGCCCGCCGAACTTTCGGGTGAAGTCGGCGAAGCTCGTGACGTTCACCGGCTGGTTGATCAGACCCTGTGAGAAATAGTCCACGAACGCTGTGTTCGAGGTCGCGACGCCGGCGATCGGGTGCACTCCGCTCGGGAGCTCCTCGACGTAGACGCCTGGGTAGGTGAACGAAGCCGGCATCAGTCCTCCTCGTGTGCGTTGGGTCTTCTCGGCGTCAGCGGCGATGCCCGAAGCTGTTGTTCGCTCGCCGCGAGCTCCGGGCTACGTGCGGCGAGGACGCGCGGCACCGGTCTGCGGACGGCGGCGATCAGGGTCTCGGGGGTCAGCTCGCCGAGCGTCTCGCGGCGCGGGAGCAGCTCGAACAGGCAGCTGCGGTGACCGTCATCGCTGATCGCGAGCAGCCGCGTCGCGGCGTACCCGAGCTCCGGCGTCGGCCATGTGACCGTGTCCGGATCGGTCCCCGCGAGGATCACGACGTCGGGCGCGGCCGCTCGCGTGGTCGGCGGCGGCGACGCATCGACAAGCTCGATTCCGGGCGCGGCCCGGATCGTGCGAGTTACCACGTCGCCGAGCACGCCCGGCAACGCGTCCACGCTTACCCTGATCGGCGGTGGTGGCGCCCCCATCGGCGCGATTTTCGACAGCGCCGGCGAGCGTGACAATGAACCGGAGGATCCAACTTCGATCCACCGCGAGATCTGGACGGTTCAGAGGATGGATCTAGACCGGATCTAGATCGAGTCGGCGCGTGCCGGCCGCCGAGCGGCCCTTGCTGCGGGCGAGCTCGTAGGAGAAGGCGAGGCCCGCGTCGGACT
>DATNKY010000001.1:0-9444 GCA_035603155.1 Solirubrobacteraceae bacterium | reverse complement strand
TGTGTCCGCCGTCACACGCCACGGTCGGCGTACCCGGGCCCGTGGTTACGAGCCCGGGTCGGTCGGTGGCCTCAGGAGCGCCGGTCGATCGGCACGTAGTCCAGCCCGCGCGCGCCCGTGTAGATCTGCCGCGGTCGTGAGATCTTCTGCTCCGGATCGTCGATCATCTCGAGCCACTGGGCAATCCAGCCGCTCGTGCGGCCGATCGCGAACAGCACCGGGAACATCTCAACCGGCATCCCGAGCGCCTCGTAGATCAGGCCCGAGTAGAAGTCGACGTTCGGGTACAGCTTGCGCGAGATGAAGTACTCGTCCTCGAGCGCGATCTTCTCGAGCTCGGTGGCGATGTCGAGCAGCGGGTTCTTGCCGGTCACCTCGAACACCTCTTCGGTGGCCTGCTTGATGATCCGCGCCCTCGGGTCGAAGTTCTTGTAGACCCGGTGGCCGAAGCCCATCAGCCGCTCGTCGCCGTTCTTGACGCCCTCGATGAAGCCGGCGACGTTGTCCTTGCGCTCGATCCGCCGCAGCATCCTCAATACGGCCTCGTTGGCGCCTCCGTGCAGCGGCCCGTAGAGGGCGGCGACGCCCGCCGCGACGGCCGAGTACGGATCCACCTGCGAGGAGCCGACGCTGCGCACGGCGCTCGTGGAGCAGTTCTGCTCGTGGTCGGCGTGGAGGATGAACAGCACGTCGAGCGCGTGCTCGAGCCGCGGGTCGGGCTGGTACTTGAGCTCGGCGACCTTGTAGATCATCGACAGGAAGTTGCCCGGGTAGCTGAGGTCGTTGTCCGGATAGACGTACGGCATGCCGCGGTTGTGGCGGTAGGAGAAGGCGGCCAGCGTCGGCATCTTCGCGAGCAGCCGGATCACCTGCATGTCGCGTACGTCCACGTCCTTGATCGCGCTCGCCTCGGGGTAGAAGGTCGACAGTGCGCTGACCGACGCCAGCAGCATCCCCATCGGGTGCGCGTCGTAGCGGAAGCCCTGCATGAACTCCTTGATGTTCTCGTGCACGAACGTGTGAAGCGTGATCTGCTCGTCCCATGCCTCGAGCTGGCTCGAGGTCGGGAGCTCGCCGTGCATCAGCAGGTACGCGACTTCGAGGTAGGACGAATTCTCTGCCAGTTGCTCGATCGGGTATCCGCGGTACTCGAGGATCCCCTTCTCCCCATCGATGAACGTGATTGCCGACCGGCACGACGCCGTCGCCATGTACGCCGGGTCGTACGTCATCAGGCCGAAGTCGTCCTCGGCGGTCTTGATCTTGCGCAATTCGGTTGCGCGGATCGTCCCGTCCTCGATCGGAATCTCGTACTGCTTGCCGGTCCGGTTATCGGTGACCGTGAGCGAATCGGCGGACGTCGCTACGGCGCCGTCTGCTGATTGCTGAGTCTCGGTGGTCATAGCACTCCTGTCAGTTGCCGGGGCCTCCCGACCCAGCCGATCGAGCGGGACGACCTCTAGAGACTTTATTACCCCGCTGTGGCCGCCGAGACGCTCCACCACGAGCGCTCAAACAGCCGGCCCGGGCGCCGGACGGCGCCCGGCGGGCGTGCGCTATCCGGTCAGGATCGCCGCGCCGATCGCGATCACGACCAGGACGACGCTGACCAGGATCACGAGTCGCTCTCCCGCCGCGCCGAACGGGAAGCCCGGTCTGCGCAGCCCGATCGCCGACAGCACGACGGCGTAGAGTGCGAGCACGCCCCCGGCGATGTACCAGGGAACCTTGGATGGCTCGGATGCGGCGAACACGACTGCCAGCACGACGCGAGCCTATCCGATCCGGTCTCGATCAGGCGTCCCGCGATACCGGCTCGCGGTGGCCGCTCGCTGGCCCTGGTAGTGGCTCCCCAGTTCGGGGCTCCCATACGGGCGCTCGGCCGGCCGGTCGAGCATCATGAACGACAGTTGCGCGATCTCGAGGCCGGGGTAGAGCTTGATCGGCACGCGGGTCAGATTGTTGAGCTCGAGCGTCAGCGTGCCCTTCCAGCCGGGATCGCAGAACCCCGCGGTGGCGTGGACGATCAGGCCCAGGCGGCCCAAAGAGCTCTTCCCTTCGATCCGCGCGACGATGTCGTCGGGCAGCTCGACCCACTCGAGCGTCCGTCCGAGGCAAAATTCTCCGGGGTGGATCACGAACGACTCGCCCTCGGGGACGATCACCTCCTCGGTCAGGTTCTCCGGCGGCCGCCGCAGGTCGATCGCCGATGCGCGGTGATTGTGGAACACGCGGAACGAGTCGCCAAGGCGCAGGTCGACGCTCGCCGGCTGGACCAGGGACTGATCCCACGGATCGATCCTGATTCGACCCTCGTCGACCAGCCGCGCGATCGTCGCGTCGGACAGGACGGAGGTCGGGCTGGCACTCATCGCGTCGGAGTCTGCCAACTCCGGCGGAGCTCAGCGATCAGTGGCCGAGGGTGCGGGCCCGCGCACGCGTGGTGCGCACCCGAGCCGGCGGCTGTGGCGCCGGGTCACCGTGCGGCCCCCGACGCGGACGGCGCGGGAACGGCTTGCGCGGATGCGGTCGCCGTCGCTTGATGCCGCCGTCATCGTCGGACGACGTGGACTCGTCCGGCTCCTGCTTGATCGCCCACCACACGATGTAGATCAGCGCAGCCAGCGGCAACTTGAGCGCCAACATGATCCAAAGAAATCCCCACGTCACGACGGGCCCGATCCTATACGCATTAGCGCCGCTTGTCACTTGCAAAGCGCGAGGCTTTGCAAACTCTGGTCAGCGCGCCGACGTGAACGCCGGCGGACATCATCTGGCCTCGCGGATCCGCGCTCCGTCGGGGTCGAACAACGGCTCGCGCGCGACCTCGCCCGCGACCCAGCGGCCGAAGATGTCGACCTCGACCTCGGCGCCGACCTCGACCTCCGCGGGCAGGTATGCGTAAGCGATCGAGCGTCCCACGGCGTATCCGTAGCCGCCGCTGGTAACCCGGCCGCAGACCCGATCGGCGATCCGCACCGGCTCGTTGCCGAGCGCCACCGAGCGCGGATCCTCGAGCACCACGCAGCGCAACCTGCGTTCCGGCGGCGAGAGCGCGTCGGACCCGAGGAAGCTCTTGTCCGTGCGGACACAGAACCCCAGCCCGGCCTCGAACGGCGTCTCGTCGGATGTGATGTCGGCGGCCCACAGGCGGTAGCCCTTCTCGAGCCGAAGCGCGTCGATTGCGCGGTAGCCGGCCGCCACCAGGCCGTGCTCGCGGCCGGCCTCCCATAGCGTGCGCCAGAGCCCGGCGCCGTACTCGGTGGGGCAGTACAGCTCCCACCCGTGTTCGCCCACGAACGTGACCCGCAGGGCGCGGACCGGCACGTCTGCGACGGCGAGCTCTCGCATCGTCATGTAGCCGAACTCGAGCGGGTCCGGAGTCAGCGGACGCAGGATTGCCGCCGCCTGCGGTCCCCAGAGGCCAAAGCACGCCCAGCGCGAGGTGACATCGGCGAGCGCGACCGAACCGTCGTTCGGGAGATGAGCGCGGATCCAGCTCGCGTCGTGATTTCCGAACGCGGTGCCCGTCACGATCTGGAATACCTCCGGCGCGACGCGGCTGACGGTGAAGTCACACTCGATCCCGCCGCGACGGTTGAGCATCTGCGTGTAGGTGATCGCTCCAACATCGCGCGCGACCCGGTTGTCGCACAGGCGCTCGAGCAGGTCGGCGGCACCAGGCCCGGTCAACTCGAGCTTGGCGAACGACGACTCGTCGAACAGGCCCGCCCGCTCGCGCGTCGCCAGCGCCTCGGCGCCGATCGCCGGTGACCAGTGCATCCCCGCCCAGCCGCGTGGCCGCAGCCGTTCGTCGCCCGCCGCCGCGTTGCTCTCATACCAGTTGACGCGCTCCCAGCCCGACTTCTCGCCGAACGCGGCACCGTGGTCGCGATGCCACTCGTACGCGCTCGAGGTTCGAAGCGGCCGCCCGGCCATCCGCTCGTGGCCCGGGTAGCGGATGTCGTAGTAGGTCTCATACACCTCCTTGGCGCGCGCCAGGGTGTAGTGCGGTGACCGGTACTGCGGCCCGAACCGTCTGATGTCCATCTCCCACACGTCGACCGGCGGCTCGCCGGCGACGATCCATTGCGCCATCACCTTGCCGATCCCGCCGGCGCCGGCGAGGCCGTGGGCGCAGAAGCCGGCGGCGACGAACAGCCCGCGTACGTCGCTCTCGCCGAGGCAGAACTCGTTGTCGGGCGTGAACGCCTCGGGGCCGTTGATCAGGCGGGTGACCTTCACGTTCTCCATCGCGGGAACCCGGCGCGACGAGTTGGTGGCGATCTCCTCAAAGCGCGGCCAGTCCTCCTCGAGCAGGCGCCCGTTGAAGTCCGCCGGGATTCGGTCGAGCTGGTGCTCGTCGAGCGACCACGGCGCACTGTGGCGCTCGTAACCACCCATCAGCAGCCCGGCCCCCTCCTCGCGGTAGTAGACGAGCAGATCGGGATCGCGCAACGTCGGCAGGTGCTCGTCCGGCGCACGGTCGCGGAACGGCTGCGTGACGAGGTACTCGTGAGCGAACGGGATCACCGGCACACGGATCCCGGCCAGCCGTCCGATCTCGGCCGCGTACATGCCGCCTGCGTTGACGACGACCTCCGCTTCGATCTCGCCCCACTCGGTCTTCACGCCGCGAACGCGACCGTCGGCGACGGTGATCTCGTGCACGCGGGTGTGGGTCAGCACGCGGTGGCCGCCCGCCCGCGCGCCCTCGATCAGCGCATAGGTCAGCTGCGAGGGATCGAGGTAGCCATCGGTCGGCAGGTAGGAGGCGCATCGCACCCCGTCGGTCACCATCAGCGGGAACAGCTGCTGGGCCTCTTGGGCCGACAGGAGCTCGAGTGGCAGCCCGAACGTCTTGGCCCACGCGACCTGGCGCAGCACCTCCTGCTCGCGCTCCTCGGTGCACGCGAGCCGGATACCGCCGCACTGGACCCACCCGCAGTCCAGTGTGCGGTACAGCGCGACCGAGTCCATCATCATGCGCGTCAGCGAGACGCTCCCGCGGAGCTGACCGACGAGCCCTGCGGAGTGAAACGTCGAACCGCTGGTGAGCTCGTTGCGGTCGACCACCACGACGTCGCGCTCGCCCAGCTGCGCCAGGTGGTAGGCGATCGAAGCGCCGCCGACGCCCCCACCGATGATCACCACGCGCGCCCGCGCGGGAACTTCACGCGGTCGCACCATCGAGCCACTCCTGCAGTCTGGGGTCCCCGGCCGAGACGGCCAACCGCGCGAAATGCTTGTCGGCGTAGGCCGAGAAGTCGAACTCGAGCTCGGAGATCGCGCCCTGGACGACGCCCCAGGCGGCCTCGCGCGCGTCGGACATGATCCGCATCAGCGCCAGCGCCGCCCGCCGACCGGCGGTCGCCGGCTCGCCGAAGTAAGCCTGCAACAGCCGATCCTCAGAATCGCTCTCGAACTCATTGTTGACCGCGAGATTGCCGAGATCGAACATCCGGTGGCCCATCCCGGCGTACTCCCAGTCGACCAGAATCGCGCGGTCGGGCTCGGCGCGGGTTGCCAGGACGTTGCCGGGGAGCAGGTCATCGTGGCAGGGGACCGGCTCGCTCAGCGGCAGCGCATCGGCCACACGGCCGGCCAGCTCGCGGGCGCGCACGTACTCGTCGGGGACGCCGCCGCCCCGTTGAGAGACGATCCGCGCGTACTCATCAAGCAGATCCGGAACCCAGAAGCGCGTCGGCAACGCCAGGCCCGAGTCATGGAAGGCGCGCAGGGCGTGCGCAGCCGATTCGGGCGCGGCGCGCAGCCGGGCGCCGTCGATCGGTCCCCCGTCGAGGAACTCGGTCACGAGGTAGCCCTCCCCGGCCGTCACCAGCGACGGGGCGATCCCCAGCCGCGCGGCCCGATCGCTCGCCAGCCGCTCAGCATCGCGGTCGATCCCGAGCAGCGCGGTGTCCCGTCCGGTCAATCGCAGGACACAATCGCGGTCGCCGAAGCGCACCCGGAAGTTGCGATTAGTGATCCCGCCGTCGAGCGCCACCGGCTCGCCCGCAGCGGGGCCAAGCGCCGGCTCGAGCCTTCGGACGATCTCCCCCGGCTCCGGCATCGGCACAACCTAGCGTTTAAGGCTCAGTTCCTATACCTTCGCGCGGTGTCGACCCCGACGAGGCCAGCGGAGCTGGACGCTGAGGAGGTGCCGAGATGACGCTCGAGGAGCTGCAGGCGAAGGTCGATGCGGGCGACGTCGACACCGTGTTGATCGCGCTGACCGACATGCAGGGCCGCCTGCAGGGCAAGCGCCTGACGGGCCGGCACTTCCTCGAGGAGGTCGCCGAGCACGGCGCCGAGGGCTGCAACTACCTGCTCGCCGTCGACGTCGAGATGGCCCCGGTCGACGGATATGAGATGTCGTCCTGGGAGCGCGGCTACGGCGACTTCTCGATGCGCCCCGACCTCGAGACGCTCCGTCTCGTCCCTTGGCAAGAGGGAACGGCGATGTGCCTCTGCGACCTCTCGTGGGCGGACGGCAGCCCCGTCGCGGCATCTCCGCGCCAGGTCCTGCGCGAGCAGCTGCGCAGGCTCTCCGAGCGCGGCTGGAGCACGAACGCGAGCACCGAGCTCGAGCTGCTCGTGTTCCGCGACACCTACGAGGCCGCATGGCACAAGGGGTACCGCGACCTCGAGCCGGCGAACCTCTACAACGTCGACTACTCGATGCTCGGCACGGCGCGCGTGGAACCGTTGCTGCGCCGGATCCGCAACGAGATGGACCGGGCCGGGATGGCGGTCGAGAACTCCAAGGGCGAGTGCAACCTAGGCCAGCACGAGGTCAACTTCCGTTACGCCGACGCGCTCACCACGGCCGACAACCACGCGATCTACAAGAACGGCGCCAAGGAGATCGCGGCCCAGGAGGGGATGGCGATCAGCTTCATGGCGAAGTTCAACGAGCGCGAGGGAAGCTCGTGTCACATCCACTTCTCGCTCGCGGACGGCGACGGGATGGTATTCGCCCGCGACCGGGAGCTGTTCGAGTCTTTCCTCGCGGGCCAGCTTGCGTGCATGCGCGAGTTCGCGCTTCTGCAGGCGCCGAACATCAACTCCTACAAGCGCTACGTGAAGGGGTCGTTCGCGCCGACCGCGGTCGCATGGGCGCACGACAACCGCACCTGCGCGCTCCGCGTCGTGGGCCACGGCGGCGCGCTGCGGTTCGAGAGCCGCGCCGGCGGCTCGGATCTGAACCCATACATGGCGCTGAGCGCGATGATCGCCGCTGGCCTGCATGGCGTCAGGGAGGGCCTCGAGCTCGAGCCCCCGTATCAGGGCAACGCCTACCTGGCACAGGACAAGCCGCGCCTGCCGCGGTCATTGCTGGAAGCGCGCGACCTGTTTGCCACCAGCGAGGTGGCCCGGGGCGCGTTCGGCGACGAGGTCGTCGACCATTACGTGCACGCTGCCGACGTCGAGCTCGAGGCGTTCGATTCTGCGGTCACCGACTGGGAGCGCGTGCGGGGCTTCGAGCGCTTGTGACCCCGGCTACTCATACGCGCCCGCGACTCCGGGAACAGCTCAGCGAGTCCGGGCGCGCTGCCGTCACCGCCGCACTCGAGTCGGCCGCCTCGCTCGACACGGTGTTCGCCCCGGTCCACTCCCAGACCGCGTTTGAGGAGACCGTCGAGCGGCTCGGGACCGCGATCAGGCTCGGACTGCTGCCACCGGGTACCCGCCTGCCGGCCGAGCGCGAGCTGTGCACGAAGCTCGGGATCGCGCGCTCGACCCTGCGCCAGGCGCTGGTGGCGCTTGGGCAGAGCGGCCATCTGCGCGCGACCCGCGGCCGCGGCGGCGGCACGTTCGTCGCCGACCCGCAGCCGCCGGCTCCCCCGCCGTCGCCCGACCTGCTGGCGGCGTGGCGCGATGTCTGCGACGAGCGGATGGCGGTCGAGGTCGGCGTCGCGGTGCTCGCGGCCGAGCGCGCCGACCCGGAGCTGCTACGGCCGCTCGACGAGCTCGTGATCGCGCTCGACGGGATGCTCGACGACTTCTCGGCCTACCGCCAGGCCGACGTCCGCTGGCACGTGGGGCTCGCCGAGGCGACCCGCAGTCCGCGGCTGGTCACGGCGATGACCGAGGTCCAGGGAGCGATGAGCGAGCTCATTTCATTGATCGCGCACCCGCCAGAGGTCCTCGACGTCTCAAATGCCCAGCATCGCCGCGTGCTGGCCGCACTCAGGCGCCATGACTCGGCCTCGGCGGCGCGCGAGATGACCGAGCACCTGCACGGCACCGAGCACGTGCTCGCGGGACTGCTACCGCGCGGCTGACTGACCTCGGTGTCTAAACGGAATATTTGGCCGGTTAGACACCGAGGTGTCAGGTGCTGACCCCTTCCACCCCCGCGGGCGACGGTTTGACTCGGAGGACCCGCGCCGGGCGCTCGGGTAGCCACCAGTTCCAGCGACCGAACAGTGACACCACGGCAGGCACGAGCAATGCCCGGATCACCGTCGCGTCGAGCACGATCCCAGCCGCGAGCGCGGTCGCGAATACCTTCACGTCGGTGTCGGGCGCCGACGACATCGACACGAACGCCAGGAACAGGATCAGCGCGGCGCTCGTGACGAGCCGGCCTGTCCGCCCGACGCCGCGCACGACCGCCGCGTCGGTGGAGCCGGTGCGGTCGTACTCCTCGCGCATCCGCGAGAGGATGAAGACCTCATAGTCCATCGATAGGCCGAACAGGAACGCGAACACCATCAGCGGGATCCAGGCGCTCACCGAGTGCGTCGCGGTGATCCCCCAAATCTGGCTCGAGCCGTGGCCCTGCTGCCAGACGAGCGTGATCACACCCCACGCCGCGGCGACGCTGATCACGTTCAAGATCACGGCCTTGAGCGGCAGCAGCAGCGACCTGAAGGCCCGCGCGAGCAGCAGGAACGTGAGCACCGCGATCAGCGCGATCATCAGCGGGAAGCTCCCGTAGATCGCCGACACGAAGTCCTGGTTCTCGGCGCCGATGCCGCCGACTCGCGCGTCGGTGCCGGCCGCGTGTGCCGCGGCCCGGACCCGATCGAGCGTGTCCAGCCCTGTCGAGGTCGAACCGTCGGCGACCGAGAACGCGTCGATGACCGCCGTCCCATGCCGCCGCCACTCGGGACCGGCGGGTGCCACCGCGCCGTGCACGTCCTCCACGCCGGCCACCGCCCGCGCCACGTGGCCCGCCTCGGCGGGCTGCGCCAGCACCTCGATCGGGCTGAGCGCCCCAGGCCCGATGCCGGACCGCTCGAGTGCGATCAGCCCCGTGCGCGCATCACCGCTGTTGCTGAGCGTGTTGACGTTGGCCTGGCCTGGCTGCAGGCCGGTCGCGGCGAGCACGAGCGCTGCCAGGATCAGGCAGGCGCCGAGTGCGGCGAGCCACCGGCGGCGCACGACCAGCCCCGCCCACCGCGTCCACGCGCGGCTCGCGAGGTCGTCGCTGCG
>DATNKY010000073.1:0-2703 GCA_035603155.1 Solirubrobacteraceae bacterium | reverse complement strand
CGCCGAGCTCCGTGCTGCCTACGAGACGCCGCCGCCGACGCTCGTCGGCGTGGTCGTCGACTCCGCGGGTTTCAACCAGCTCCTCAACGGCCTCAGCGACCTGACGGCGATCGAGCGCCGCAACACGCGGACGGCCGAGGCGGTGCGGACGGCGCGCGAGGCGGTCAAGGCGCAGACGATCAAGCTCTCCCAGGTTCAGGCGCGCCGGCGGCGGTCGACCGCGGCGGTCTTGTCCGAACGGGACTCGGTCGCGACGCTCAAGGAGTCGATCGTCGCCAAGGAGCTGAAGGTCGCGCGTGAGCGTGACCGCGACACCAGCCGGCTCAGGGCCCTGCAGAAGACGCTTACGCACGAGGAGCACATCCTCGACGCGCGCGCGGCCGCGGCCGACACGCTCTCGTCGGGCGGAGGGGTTGCACCCTCGAGCGGTTGCGTCAACACGCCGTTCGTCGCGCACGGTGGAGAATTTGGCTTCTTCCAGGCTCCCGGGACCGATTACAGCGTCAACCAGGAGCCGGTCATCGCCGCGCGGCTCGACCAGCTCGGCAAGGCGCTGCACCTGCACCTGATCGGGATCTCGGGCTACCGCTCGCCCGCGCACTCGGTCGCCGTCGGCGGCTTCGCCGATGATCCGCACACGCGCGGTGAGGCCTCCGACACGCCGGGCGTCGAGGGCGTGCCGGAGGCGACGCTGGAGCAGTTCTGCCTCACCCGGCCGTTCGCGGGGCCCGCCGAGGCGGACCACATCCAGGAGTCCTGAGCGGGTTCGATCGCCGGCGCAGGGTGTCTGGGTTCGCAGGCGGACCGGTTCGCATAGCGGACAAGGTGAGCGCTCTGCGCGCACGCCAAAAGCATTATCGTCCGGCCAGGGTGATCGGGTATGGCTGAAATCACGTCGCTGTCCGACGCGCTGGCGGGGCTCGTCTCCGATGGCGACTCGATCGCGCTCGAGGGCTTCACGCACCTGATCCCGTTCGCCGCCGGCCACGAGCTGTTGCGCCAGGGCCGCCGCGAGCTCGAGCTGATCCGGATGACGCCGGACATCCTCTATGACCAGATGATCGGCGTCGGCGCTGCGCGCAAGCTCGTCTTCTCCTACGGCGGCAATCCGGGCGTCGGCTCGCTGCACCGGTTCCGCGACGCGGTCGAACACGGCTGGCCGCGGACGATCGAGCTCGAGGAGCACAGCCACGCCGGGATGGCGAACCGCTACGCGGCCGGCGCGGCGCGGCTCCCGTTCGCGGCGATGCGCGGGTACGCGGGAACCGACCTGGCAAGCCGCACCCAGGTGCGCGCGATCACCTGTCCGTTCACCGGCGAACAGCTCGCCGCGGTGCCCGCCCTGCGACCCGACGTCTCGATCATCCACGCCCAGGAGTCAGACGGCGAGGGAAACGTCCAGCTGTGGGGGATCCCCGGGGTCCAGAAGGAGGCGCTGCTCGCGTCGGACCGCTCCCTGGCGACAGTCGAGCGAATCGTCGACACGCTCGAGTTGCGTCCGGGAGGGGTGGTCATCCCAGGCTGGGCGATCGACGCGGTTGCCGCAGTGCCGGGAGGGTCGCGCCCCTCCTACAGCCACGGAGTGACGAGCCGCGACAACGAGTTCTACCGCGCCTGGGACGAGATCAGCCGTGACCGCGATCGGTTCACGGCCTGGATGCACGAGCACGTCCTGGACCGCAGCAGCGAGCAGATCGGCCAGCCGGCGGGCACGGTATGAGCACGCCGAGCACCGAGAGCCCGGTGACCACGGCCGAGGTCCAGACGATCGTCGCCGCGCGCCGGCTCGAGCACGCCCGCTCCGTGTTCGTCGGAGTCGGCCGGCCGAGCACGGCGGCGATCCTCGCGCGGATGGTCCACAACCCGGAGCTGGTGCTGGTCTACGAGTCGGGCACGATCGGGGCCAAGCCGTACCACATCCCGCTCTCGATCGGTGACGGCGAGCTGGCCGAGACGGCCGACGCGGTCGTCTCGGTGGTCGAGATGTTCAACTACTGGATCGGCCCCGGCCGGGTCCAGGTCGCGTTCCTCGGCGCCGCCCAGGTGGACCGATTTGGCAACCTGAACTCGACCGTGATCGGCGATTACGACCACCCCAAGACGCGGCTCCCCGGCGCCGGCGGAGCACCGGAGATCGCCTCGAGCTGCGAGGAGGTGGTGGTGATCGTCCCTCACACCAAGCGCACGTTCGTCCCGAGGCTCGACTTCCGCACGACCGTCGGCTACGGCGACGGCCCCGGCGAGCGCGAGCGGCTCGGGTTCCGCGGTCGTGGACCGACCGCGGTGATCACCGACCTCGGCGTGCTCGAGCCCGATCCCGACAGCGATGAGCTGACGCTGGTGCAGATCCACGATGGCGTGACCGTGGCGCAGGTGAAGGACGCCACGGGCTGGGAGCTGGCGGTAGTCGATCCGCCGCTGACGACCCCGGCTGCGACCGACGAGGAGCTGGCGGCGCTGAGGGAGCTTCTGAGCCGGTGAGCAGCGCGATGAGCGACAAGCGCGACAAGGCTCAGCCGCGGGTGATCTACGACCCCGTGGCCGACACGCCAAAGCAGTACGTGCGCGAGGGGCCCGATGTGCATCCGCCGCTCGACTACCCGGCGTACAAATCGACTGCGCTTCGCCATCCGCGCGAGCCGCTGATCTACCTGCCGCAGACGATCACCGAGCTGACCGGCCCGCAGCTGCGCGGCGAGCTGA
>DATNKY010000756.1:0-2766 GCA_035603155.1 Solirubrobacteraceae bacterium | reverse complement strand
CCGACGTCGATCCGATCCGCGCGGCGACGTAGGCCCAGCGAGGCAGCGGGGTGCCCTGCATCCGCTTGAGCACGCCCTCGTCACGCAGGATCGCGGTGCTGATCGACATGTTGATGAACGTCACCGCGATCACGCCATAGGCGAGGATCCCGGGGACGAAGAAGTCGTCGTACGGAATCCCGCCCCGCGACGACAGCGTCTGCCCCTTGTCGAGGCTGGCAAAGATCACCAGGAACATGAGCGGGAACGCGAACGTGAAGATCCCGCGGCTGCGGTTGCGCCAGTAAGCGCGCTGCTCGTAGCGGATCTGCCAGCCGACGAGGCTCAGATCGCGGCCGAATGTCGACTCACGGATCGGGCCCGGAGTTGATTGCCGGACGGTGCTCATACGGTCGCCTCCTCGGTGGTCGATTCGTGATCGGTCGATCCCGCAGGCTCGTCGGCCGAGCCGGTCAGCTCGAGATAGATGTCCTCGAGCGTCGGCTGGGTGACCGAGAAGTGGCCCAGGTCGATGTCATGCTCGAGTGCCCAGCTCGTCAGCACGTTGACCGCGCGGACCGGCTCGGTCGTCTGCACGAGCACGAGGTCACCATCGATACTGCGTGACAGCGCCGGGAGCTCCGGGATGTCACCCAGCGACCACGCGGTCGGCAGCCTGAAGTGGACCTCCGCCGGCCGTGCGTCGCGCCCGCCGAGCTCGTCGGGGCGACCGAGAGCGATGATCTCACCCGCGCGCATCACCGCGACGCGACTGGCGAGGTACTGCGCCTCGTCCATGAAATGAGTCGTCAGAAATACCGTCTTGCCCAGCTCGCACAGCGAGCGGATCGTCGACCAGGCCTGACGGCGCGCGGCCGGATCAAAGCCGGTCGTCGGCTCGTCGAGGAAGATCAACTCCGGGTCGCCGACGAGCGCCAGCGCCAGGTCAAGCCTGCGCCGCTGCCCGCCTGAGAGCTCCTTGGCACGCGTTTCGCGCTTCTCGGTCAGCTCGACGAGGTCGATCACCTCGTCGGCCGGCCGCTGCCTGATGTGGTAGCGGCCGTACATCTCGACCAGCTCGACGACCGACAGGTCTCGCTGGACGCCGCAGTTCTGCAGCACGATGCCGACCCGCTCGCGCAGTGCGCGCGCGCCGATCGCAGGGTCGAAACCCAGTACCCGGGCCTCGCCGCCACTTCGATTCCGGTACCCCTCGAGGATCTCCACGATCGTGGTCTTGCCGGCTCCGTTGGGTCCGAGCAGACAGAAGACCTCACCCCGTGCAACCTCGAAGCTCACGCCGCGTACAGCCTGCACGTCCCCGTATGTCCTGCGCAGATCCCGCACCTCGATCGCAAGCTCATCTGTGTGCTTGTTGTCATACGAATTCATGGCATTGAGAGTAGGCGTGGACCGGCCCGCGCGTAAGTGGTCCGCGGCCGAAATCGACCATGACATCTGTCACCGCCGTGACCGACAGGGTGTCACTTCAGGTCGCCGTTCTGACAGCCCGGCCCGCTCTGCCAGCCCGGCCTATCGGCCCGCCACGGCGTCAGCGGCTCAGGTTCCAGCGCTCGATCACTTCGGTCTCGCGCTCGTGACCAAGCACCGAGACACCGGCGGCAGCGAGCGCGAACCGGGCGCCCGCCGCGACCTCCATCTGCAGCCACCGCGCGGTCAGCACCCGGAGAACGTGGCCGTGCGCGAACGCGAGCCCATCCCCTTCGATCGCGCTGAAGCGCTCGAGCACGCGATCCACCCGGGCACCGATCTCGGCCGGGGTCTCGCCGCCCGGGCAGCCTTCTTCCCACAGGTCCCAGTTGGGATTGCGCTCACGGATCTGAGGCGTCGTCAGACCCTCGTAGTCGCCGTAGTCCCACTCGTGCAGATCCTCGGTCACCTGCGCGACGTCGGCGAACCCGGCCAGCTCGCACGTCTCGCGCGCGCGCCGCAGCGGGCTGACCAGTACCAGCGAGAAGCTGTAGCCGCCGAGCAGCGCCGGGAGGTGCTCGGCCTGCTCGCGCCCGACCTGAGTCAGCGGCAAATCGGTGCGGCCCGTGTGCCGACCGTTCGCGCTCCACTCGGTCTCGCCGTGGCGAACGATGAAGATCCGCTGTGCCACCCGCGAGAGCTCCCGTGCTCAGCTGTCGGGTCCGAGCTCGGAAACATGACCGTGCGTACGCTCGATCTCCTGAACCTTGGCGCGGCGGCGAACGTGGCGCTCCTCATCCGAGATCGAAGCGCCCAGGTACCTCGTCACGATCTCGGCCGCCAGCTCGGGCCCGACCACGCGACTGCCGAGGCAGAGGACGTTGACGCCGTCGTGCTCGACGCCCTGATGTGCGGTGTATTCGTCGTGGATCGTGGCCGCGCGGACGCCGTCGATCTTGCACGCGGCGACTGAGACGCCGGCTCCTGAGCCGCAGACGAGGATCCCTCTGTCCGCACGTCCCGAGGCGACCGCCTGGCCGACCTCGAGGGCCTTGTCGGGGTAGTCGATCGGTTCCGGTGAATCGGTGCCGAAGTCGATCACCTCGTGTCCGGCGTCCTCGATCAACGGCAGCAGGCGCTCCCGCAGGAGATAGCCGGCATGGTCAAAGCCAATCGCGACGATCATGTGCTCACCTCGGTGGTGGGGGGCGTGCCGCCTGGAGGTACGGAAACCGGTGGCGCAGAGACATCGTTGCCGACCGGCGCCTGCGCCGCCCCCGAGGCAGATGGCGGGAACCCGTGGTGCGCGACAACCTCGGTCGGCGACGGCGCCTGGTCCTCGGCGAGCTCGTGCAC
>DATNKY010000423.1:0-6168 GCA_035603155.1 Solirubrobacteraceae bacterium | reverse complement strand
GGCATCGACGCGATCGACCTCGCCGAGGACAGGGCCCGCTTCGGGGCGCTGCTCGACCGCCTCGGCTACCGCGCTCCGCCGTACGCGACCGCTGCCAGCGCCGAGGAGGCGCTGCGGCGCGCGCCCGAGGTCGGCTTTCCGCTGCTGGTGCGCCCGAGCTACGTACTCGGCGGGCGCGCGATGGAGATCGTCTACAGCGTCGACGGCCTGCGTGATTACCTGCAGCGGGTCGGGGCCCAGGGCAGCACGATCTACCTCGACCGCTTTCTCGAGGACTCGATCGAGGTCGACGTCGACGCGCTCTGCGACGGCGGCGGCGAGGTGTGGATCGCCGGGATCATGCAGCACGTCGAGGAGGCGGGGATCCACTCGGGCGACTCGGCGTGCGTGCTGCCGCCCCACGGGCTCGGCGATCAGATGCTCGAGCAGATCCGCGAGCAGACGATCGGGATCGCGCGCGCGCTCGGAGTCGTCGGGCTGCTCAACGTCCAGTTTGCGATTCACCGCGACGACGGCCTGCACGTGATCGAGGCCAACCCGCGCGCGTCACGGACGGTGCCGTTTGTTTCCAAGGCGATCGGCCTGCCGCTCGCGAAGCTCGCCTGCCGGATCATGCTCGGGGAGCGGATCGCCGACCTTGGGCTGCCGGACGACCCCGTCTGCAGCCACGTCTGCGTCAAGGAGGCGGTGCTCCCGTTCGACCGGTTCGCCGGCTCGGATTCGCTGCTCGGACCCGAGATGCGGTCGACCGGGGAGGTGATGGGGATCGCGCCGGACTTCCCGACTGCCTTCGCCAAGGCACAGGCGGCGGCCGGCGCGCGGCTGCCCAACCAGGGGACCGTGTTCCTGACGGTCGCCGACAGCGACAAGCCCGCCGCGACCGGGATCGCCATCCAGCTGCACGACCTCGGATTCAAGATCATCGCGACGCGCGGGACGGCCCAGTCGATCCGCCGGATGGGCGTCCCGGCCGAGGAGATCAACAAGATCGGCGAGGGCTCGCCGCACGTCGTCGATTGGATCGAGCGCGGCGCCGTCGACCTCGTCATCAACACCCCGGTCGGGACCGGCGCGCGCGCCGACGGGTACGAGATCCGCTCCGCGGCGGTGGCGCGTGGCATCCCCTGCATCACGACGATGGCCGGCGGTGTGGCGGCCGCCAGGGCGATCGCCGCGGCCCGCCGCGGCGAGCCCGAAGTGGTCTCGCTCCAAGAGCTCCATGGGCGCGGCCCAGTGACCCCGGCGCCGCGATGACCAGCACTCGCGCGCACCGCGTCACCGCGCCGTTCGGCGCCCGCGTCGTCGACATCACCCGACGCTCGCAGCACGGCCCATACATAGAGCTCGAATGCGTGGACTTGGAGGGGCCGCGCCCGCACGCGGGCCAGTTCTACATGTTGATGGCGTCGAGCCGGTGGGGCGGGGGAACGGGCGAGCGTCCGTTTCTGGGGCGGGCGTTCAGCGTCCTGCGGGCGACGTCGCCGCCGGGATCCGAGCAGGGCGTCGCGCTCCAGTTTCTCGTCGAGGACGTCGGACCGGGAACCAACCGGCTGTGCGAGCTGGAGCTGGGCGACGGCCTGTCGCTCGTCGGGCCGCTCGGCAACGGCTTCGCGCCCCCGCGCGACGGCCGCCGGGCGCTGCTTGTCGGCGGCGGCGTCGGGATCGCGCCGCTGGCGATCTGGCGCGACGAGCTCGGAGAGGCGGCGACGGTGCTGCTCGGATTCCGCGACGCAGATCACGCTGCCGGCGCACAGCTGCTTGCGAACCCGCGCGTGGCAACCGATGACGGCAGCAGCGGCCATCATGGCCTCGTCACCGAGCTGCTCGACGACGAGCTCGACGACCACTCGCACGCCGAGGTGTACGCCTGCGGCCCGCCGGCGATGCTGAAGGCCGTGCGGCTCCAATGCGCGGTGCGAGAGATCCCGGCCCAGCTTGCGCTCGAGTCCGGGATGGCGTGCGGCTTTGGCGCGTGCTTCGGTTGCGTTGTGCAGACGCGCAGCGGCTACGTACGTCTGTGCGTCGATGGGCCTGTGCTCGACGGGGCCGACCTCGGGCCCGAAGCGTTCACCGGGATCGGTGCGGGTCATTGAGCGAGACCGAGGCCAGCGGCGCTCCGGTAGACCTCTGCGGCGTCGAGTTGGCGACGCCGATCATCAACGCGTCGGGCACGTTTGACGCGATTGCCGCCCGGCGGGCGTTCGGCGATGAGCTGCTCGAGAACTTCCCGTTCGGCGCGTTCGTGTCCAAGACGGTCACGGTGGCGCCGCGCCAGGGCAACCCGCCCCCGCGTCTATGGGAGCTTCCGGCCGGGATGATGAACTCGATCGGCCTGCCCAACAAGGGGCTGCACGGCTACCTCGCCGAGGACCTGCCGGCGCTGGTGGAGTTGCCGGTGGCGCTGATCGTCAACGTGATGGGCTTCAGCCGCGAGGAGGTGGCGGAACTGGTGGGCGCGTTCGCCGCACGGGCCGAGGTCGCGGCGCTCGAGCTGAACGTCTCGTGCCCGAACGTCGAGACGGGCCTCGTCATGGGCGCGGACCCGAATGAGATCTCGCGCCTGCTCGAGGTGGTCAGACCCCTGACAGACAAGCCGCTGATCGTCAAGTTGACCCCGAATGCCAGCGACCCCGCGGCAGTCGCCCACGCGGCCGAGGACGCGGGCGCCAGTGCTGTCTCCCTGATCAACACGATCCGCGGTATGGCATTCGCGCCGGGCACCGATCAACCGTGGCTCGGCGGCGGGACGGGCGGCGTCTCGGGGCCCGCGGTGCGTGCCGTGGCACTCGCTCAGGTCAGTGCCGTCCGCGACGCGGTGACGATCCCGATCATCGGCATGGGCGGTGTCCAATCGGGTGCCGATGCGCTCGATCTACTCCGCGCCGGGGCGACTGCGGTCGCCGTCGGGACCGAGAGCTTCAGAGATCCCGCGGCCGGGCTCCGGGTTGCCGCCGAGCTGGCCGCTCTGACGTCGCCGGCGGAGGTTGTTGGGCATGATTGAGGTCCTAGTTGGGCAGCTCGACACAACAGTTATGCAAATGCTTCACGACTCGTTAAAGCCCCTGCAAAAGCTCACTATTCTCGCAAGTAGTCTCGACAATGCTCAAGCTGAAGTTGAGGTCGAGTCGAATTTGGGCAGCTTGACCTTGATCGCCTCGCCGCAAGATGTATAGTCGCGCCGCATGCCGCCGGTCAGTGAATCGTTCTCTAAGCCTCTCACTGCCCCAGAGCGCTCCCTAGTGCAGCGAATGGAGGCCCTTCAGCGCGCGAACCTGATCCGCAGCCAGCGCGCCCAACTCAAGCGCGACCTGAAGGCAGGGCGCCAGCCGATCGGCGAGTTGCTGCTCAAGCCACCAGATTATCTGCTGACCGCGAAGGTGTTCGATCTGCTGCTCGCGGTCCCCAAGTACGGGCGCGTGAAGGTCAACAAGATCCTCTCCCAGTGCCGGATTTCGCCGAGCAAGACGCTGGGCGGGCTGTCCGAGCGCCAGCGCAACGAGCTCGTGGCGCTGATGCGCCGCCGCTGAGCGCCCCGGCCGGCACAGGCGGGGCCATCGCGGCAGTGCCGAGGGTGTTCGTGATCACGGGTCCGTCAGGCGTCGGCAAGGGGACGCTGATCCGGGGCCTGCTCGAGCGCGTGCCTGGACTCGAGCTGTCTGTTTCGGCGACCACGCGCCCGCCGCGCCCGGGCGAGCGTAGCGGGGTCGACTACCACTTCATGGATGCGGACGAGTTCGACCGCCGCGCGCGCAACGACGAGTTCGTCGAGCACGCCGACTACTCCGGCAGCAGATACGGGACGCTGCGTTCCGAGCTCGACCGGCGCTTGGCCGAAGGGATCCCGGTCGTGCTCGAGATCGAGGTCCAGGGAGCTCGACAGGTGCGCGAGGCGATGCCGGAAGCGCTGGCCGTGTTCATCGCGCCGCCGTCGCGGGAAGCGCTCCGTGCCCGGCTCGTCGGGCGCGGCACCGATGCGCCGGACCAGATCGAACGCAGGATGCAGACCGCCGAGCGAGAACTCGAGGCCCAGCCCGAGTTCGCCCACGTGGTCGTCAACGACAGGCTCGAGCAGGCGACCGCCGAGCTCGAGCGGATCGTCCGTCTCGGACTGGCAGGACGGGACTGACATGCCGCTAACCTAAAAGACCCCAACGGAGGACTGACCCTGTGATTTCACCCCGTATCGACAAGCTGCTCGACAACGTCGATTCCGACTATGCGAGCGTGATCGTCGCCGCCAAGCGCGCGCGCCAGATCAACTCGTACTACCACAACCTGGGCGAGGGGACGTTTGACGAGTTTCCGCCGCCGATGGTCGATACGCGCTCGAAGAACTACCTGACGATCGCGCTCGAAGAGGTCGCTCAGGGCAAGATCAAGTACCACTACCGCTAGACCGTGGTCAGCTCCACCGACGTGCGGGCGAGCAAACGGTAGGAGCCGATGGCCCGGTTGCTCCTCGGAGTGAGCGGTGGGATCTCGGCCTACAAGGCGCTGGAGACCGCGCGCCTGGCGATCAAAGCCGGCCATTCGGTGCGGGTGGTGCAGACCGAGGCCGGCAGCAGGTTCATCGGGCCGGCGTCGTTTGAGGCGATCACCGGCGCGCCCGTGATGAAGGACGAGTTCGAGCCCGATCCGATGCGCGGCGCGTATCCGGGTGACCCACCCCCGAGGCGGACGGCGATCTCGCATCTGGCGCTTGTCCACAACGCCGACCTCTATCTGATCGCCCCCGCGAGCGCGAATACGGTCGCCAAGCTCGCCCACGGACACGCGGACAACCTCCTGACGACCGCCGCGCTCGCCGCTTCATGTCCGGTGCTGGTCGCGCCCGCGATGAACAACCACATGTACGAGCATCCGGCGACGCAGGCGAATCTGGAGCTGCTCGGCGCCCGCGGCGTAACGGTGATCGAGCCTGGGGAGGGGGAGCTCGCCTCGCACGGCGAGCAGGGCGTGGGACGGCTCCCGGACCCGGAGCAGCTCCTCGAGGCATGCGAGTCATTGCTGGCCGGCTCGGTCTTGGACCGCAGCGAGCCTGGTCCGTTGCTCGGCCTGCGGGTACTCGTGACCGCCGGCGGAACCCGCGAACCGATCGACAGCGTGCGGTTCATCGGCAATCGCTCGTCGGGCCGGATGGGATTCGCGCTCGCCGAGCAGGCGTCGCTCCGCGGCGCCCAGGTGACGGTCGCGGCCGCCAACGTCGCGCTCGAGCCACCTCCCGGCGCGATCGTGATCCCGGTCGAGTCGGCGGCCGAGCTGGCGGTCGTATGTGAACGCGAATTTGACCGCTGTGACGTGCTCCTGATGGCCGCCGCGGTCGCCGACTTCCGGCCCCGGGACCCTGCACAGACCAAGCTCAAGAAGGACCGCGGCGTTCCCGAGCTCGAGCTCGAGCCGACCGTGGACATCGTCGCCGCGCTGGCCGCCCGTCGCCGTCCTGACCAGGTGCTGGTCGGGTTCGCCGCCGAGCACGGCGATCGGGCCGTCGAGGAGGGTGCTGCGAAGCTTGCGCGCAAGCGGCTCGATGCGGTCGTGATCAACGACATCTCGCGCCCCGAGGTCGGGTTCGACGCAGCCGACAACGAGGTCACGATCGTGGTCGCCTCCGGTCACGCGCGTCACGTCGCAAAAACGGGTAAGCAGAACATCGCCGGGGCGGTGCTCGACGAGGTCGAGTCGCTCCTATCTGGGAAGGAGACAGACGATCGAGGCATCCGAGCACACCCCGACAGCGCCGCAAGAGTTTGAGGCGTTCGCCGCGGTCGGCCGGACGATCGCGGAGAACGTCACCAAGGCGGTGCAGATCCGCCCGGAGACGCTCGAGCACCTGATCGTCGCCCTGCTGGCCGAGGGTCACGTGCTGGTCGAGGATTACCCCGGCGTCGGCAAGACCGCGCTCGCGCGGGCGCTGGCGCGCTCGATCGACTGCCAGTTCGCCCGCATCCAATGCACCTCGGACCTACTGCCGGCGGACGTGGTCGGGACCAATATCTATGACCAGCGCGAGCAGCGGTTCGAGTTCCGTCCCGGGCCGGTGTTCGCGAACGTTGTGCTCGTCGACGAGATCAACCGCGCCTCGCCGAAGACCCAGTCGGGGCTGCTCGAGTGCATGCAGGAGCGACGGGTCACCGTCGATGTCCACACGCACGAGCTGGCGCGGCCGTT